>JAWSUU010000249.1:0-2830 GCA_033549325.1 Bacillota bacterium
GAATAAAAAAGATAACATAAAAAAACTACATGAAGAGATTAAAGAATTAAACAAAAAATACAAAAATATAAATGTTCTACAAGGGATAGAAGCTAATATGTTAAGTTACGATGGTGATTCTGATATAGATGATTTAGTTAAGAACAATTGCGATATTATTATGGGTGGTTTCCATTATGGGGTTAGGTTTAAAGATTTTAAAACTTTTTACAGAATATATATTATAAATTTTTTAGGGAAATTCTCTATAAAGATTAACAAATATATTACGAAACTCAACACTGAAGCTGTAATCAATTTTATGAAGAAGAACAAAATTAAAATATTAACACATCCTGGAGAAAAAATCCCTGTAAATATTAGAGATGTAGCTAAAGCCGCAGTAGAAGAAGATGTGATTTTAGAAATAAACTCATCTCATAAACATTTATCAGAAGAAGATTTAAAATGCATTAAAGACATAGATGTGAAGTTAATAATAGGAAGCGATGCTCATCACAAAGATAATATAGGGAAATATGAAGTTGCTATTAATAGAATTGAAAAATCTGGTTTTCCAATAGATAATGTAATAAACTTGGAGGTTTAAAATGGAATTTTTAATTATTACTGGTATGTCTGGAGCAGGTAAAAGTCAAGCTGTTAAAGCACTAGAGGATATTAATTATTACTGCATGGATAATGTTCCACCATCTCTTCTCCCTGAATTTGCAAACTTATGCAGAGAATCAAAGAAGACTATTGATAAAGTAGCAATAGTTGTTGATATTAGGGGAGGAATATTTTTTAATGATCTATTTAAGAGTTTAGATTTGTTAAAATCAGAAGGGTTTAAATATGAGATACTTTTCTTAGATGCAACAGATGATGTATTGACCAAAAGATTTAAAGAATTGAGAAGGCCTCATCCTCTTACACCGGATGGAAGAGTTTTAGATGGAATAGAAACTGAAAGATTGAAATTAAATGAAGTTAAGGAAAGAGCTAATCATATAATAGATACATCAAATTTAACAACTGCAATGCTAAAAGAAGAAATTCACAGAATATTTTTAGAGGGTAAAGAACAGAAGAAGATTACAATTTCTATAATTTCCTTTGGATTTAAGTTGGGTATACCTATAGATAGTGATTTAGTATTTGATGTAAGATTTTTACCTAATCCTCATTATATTACAGAATTAAGAGATAAAACTGGAAATGATGAAGATGTACAAGAATATGTAATGAAATTTCCACAAAGCAATGAATTTTTTGATAAATTGAAAGAAATGATAGATTTTTTGATACCCCACTACATAAAAGAAGGAAAAACTCAACTTGTAATAGGCATTGGATGTACTGGAGGTAAGCATAGATCTGTAACAATAGCTAATTTACTGGGAGATTATATAGAAAGAGATAACTATAGAGTCATAATTACTCATAGAGATATTATGAAATAGTTAAGAGGTTTCATATGAAAAACAGAAATGATTTAACCACAGGAAATATTACAGAAAAATTAATTAAACTAGCTGTACCCGTAATGGGTACTTCTTTTATTCAAATGGCTTATAATTTAGCTGATATGGCTTGGATAGGGAGATTGGGCGGTTTGGAAGTAGCGGCAGTAGGTACTGCAGGGTTCTATGCATGGCTTTCTTTTGGGTTTATGATTCTAGCAAAAATAGGAACTCAGGTTAATGTTGCTCAAAATGTTGGAAAAGGTGATTACAAGAAAGCCGGCAGGTATTCCACAGCGGGATTACAAGCTGTTATTATTATTGGTATTATATTTGCTGTAACGGCCCTTATATTTAGAGAAAGTTTAATTGGATTTTTTAATATAAATGATGACTATGTAAATAGACTTGCTGTTGAATATTTAAGCATTATTGTATTTGGATTAATATTTAACTTTATTAATGAAGTTTTTTCAGGAATAATAATTGGTGCTGGAGAAAGTAAAGTTCCTTTTAAAATAAATGCTATTGGCTTAGGTATAAACATTATAGTAGATCCTATATTAATATTTGGGTTATTTGGAATCCCTCAACTAGGAGTAAGAGGTGCTGCTATTGCAACTGCAGCTTCACAATTTCTAGTTACAGTAATTTTTATAAGACATATATACAAAGCAGAGTATTCTTTTTTTGAATTTAATATTTTTAAAGGTTTTTATATGAAGGAAATAATTGAAAATGCAAAGATAGGATTACCTGTAAGTATTCAAAGTCTTTTATTTACATTATTTTCAATGGGTATTGCAAGAATTATAGCTGTATGGGGGCCTATCCCTGTTGGAGTTCAGAGAGTAGGTGGACAAATAGAATCTATTACTTGGAGAACTTCTGAAGGGTTTTCAGCTGCATTAAGTTCTTTTACAGGACAAAACTATGGTGCTGGAAAAAAGGAAAGGGTTAAGAAAGGTTATTTTTCTTCTTTAAAAATTATGGCATCTTTTGGGACATTTACTTCTTTACTACTTATAGTATTTGCAAAACCAATATTTAGTTTATTTATACCTGAAAAACAATCTTTAGCAATTGGAATAGAGTATCTTAGGATATTGGGACTTTCTCAAATACTTATGAGTTTAGAAATAATGACCCAGGGAGCTTTTGCAGGTTTTGGTAAAACTATACCACCTTCATTAGTAAGTGTAGTTTTCAATGGATTGAGAATACCTTTAGCTTTAATGTTATCAATGGAAACATCTCTTGGACTTAATGGAGTTTGGTGGAGTATCAGTATAACTTCTGTGATTAAGGGTATAATTATTGTAAGTTGGTTTTTGCTAGTATTAAGAAAATATTTAAAACAAGGAGTTGTAGTAGATGATAAGAGA
>JAWSUU010000250.1:0-2810 GCA_033549325.1 Bacillota bacterium
TCTTTTTACATGAAGCAAACTTGAACAAGCCCATATACCGTCGAACTTTTTATCGCAGTCAAAGTTTTCAAAGGTAGCCAGCATTACTTCCCCATCTATATGATCTTTTGCATGGTTAACCATCTCTTTAGATCCATCAAAGGCCAATACCTTATAGCCGTGATTTACAAACCATATGCTGTCTCTTCCGGTGCCGCATCCTGCATCTAAAATTAATCCACCTTTTGGTATATGAAAAGCAAACTTCGTTAATAGAGGTTCCATATTCACATGAAATGTACTGTTTATAAATCTTTCTGAATTTTTATCGTAATATTCTATAGAAATTTTAATCACCCTTTTCTTAATTATTTTTTATTATATTCAAAACTTATAGTTTAAAACTTATGTCTTCTTAATTTTACTTGTCAACCCAAATTCTCTTCCTTGATATCCATTTTTTATCGAAGTTATCATTGTTATTAATTCCCTTTACTATAGGCTTCAAAAATATTTTTATGCTATTAATTACTTCAGTAAAATCTATTTGAATTATAGCTTTTTTCTTTTTCACAAAAGAATTCCATCTTAATTTTCTCGTACTATCTTCTGCAAACTCTTTCTCAAAAGCAACAATGTCATGAAATTTTGTGCCTCTATTATAAAAAGTCTCTTTTATTGCTTTAAAAAGTTCATCACCTTCAAAATTAAATTCATTTAACAATATATAAATATCGTAAAAATCTTTATATCTACTATTTAAATAGCCCAATGATACAATAGCTTCAAATTTTTCAGCTATTACCGTTTCTAATGAATACGCATAAATCTTAGGGATGTTCATATCAAGGATAACTGGAAAATCCATTAATACTCTATTTGGATATATTATATCACTAAAGCCAATATCAATAGAAATTAATACTTTTGTACGATCTAAATAAGCAAAAATCGATACATTTACTCCACTGTATTCTTTAAATTCTGTTATTTCTTCTATTTTCAAAGAATCCATATCATATGAGACTGCATCATCTACATTAATGTTAAATATATCTTCGAATATTGGTTGTATAGCCTCAACTTCATTATTTATTGATTTTGCTAAAAAATCAATATCTTTTGTTACTCTAGTATAATTTCCATTAAACAAAGCATAGAGAAAAATTCCTCCCTTAAGAGTAAAGTTTTCATTATATTTTGAAATTGAAATTCTATATATTGTTCTCTCTATAAAATAAGCTGTTAATTCTTCCTGAAATAATTTCCCGTTTTTTTTAGCTAAATTTTTTAATCTGGCTTTAACTGAAGTTGCATTTATCAAACTAGTACCTCCATATATTTTTTTAAGATGTCATGACATCTTAATTGCTTACTATACCTATAAAGCTTATTGAGGTTCCTATCTTCTAGTTTTATATAGTTTCTTACTATTTCTTTAGTCTCTTCAATGCCTACTTTATTTCTAAATGATATAATATCAATTACTGTTTTTTCAATGTTATAAATTTTAAATTCATTTCTCTCATTTTTCTTATTAACTATACCGGTTTCATATCGTTTTTTATCAAAATAATATAGATTAAAATTAGGCCAATCCGGCAAATTAGTTACGTTTCTATCGTTTGGTACTGCAACATCTATAGCATCTGGTCGAAATTCTGTCAACTCATAATAGCTAGCAGCAGTCAACAAACATGCAATACCCTTAGGTGTATATGCTTTAATATAATATAAATCTGATTCTTCTCCTTTATAATTAGAGTTTTCATAGTAACTTTTATTTAATTTTTGAAGTTTTTTGTCTTGTACTAATTTCATAATCTTATAATGACTGTAACCTAATTCTTTTAAATCATTTGTATGAAAAATTTTTTTATTTTCAGGTATTGATTTAACTTTTCCCATGATTAAAACACCTCTTGTTAATAATTATACCTGAAAACAAGTAAATGAACAACAATTATTTAAAATAAATGCGGTAAATAACTTTAATTACCGCATTTATTTTAAATTCATTTTTCAAATCTTCATTTATTATTTTATCTTTGCTAAGATTAGCTGTTTTAACATTGCTTTAGATTCGCAAATATTTATATGAATAATATAATTAATCTGATAAGTATTTTCCTAGCCTTTTAAATTAAATACAATAATTCCTGCAATCATTATTAAGATGCCAATAGGCTTAGAAAGTACCAGCTTAATCTGAGGCATTCCAAATAATCCAAAAGTATCAATAATTGTAGCAAAAGTAAGCTGAGATATAATAACTATAGCAACAGCGTAGGTAGTCCCTAGATAACTTATGCCTTTCATAATATTAAAAATAATCATTACTCCAAAAAATCCTGCCAGCAAATATATCTTATTTACTTCTGTAACATTTCTTAAATTTCCTTTTCCAAAAAGAATAACAGCAGCAATAGCAAAAACAAGTCCTACTAAGTGCACAACAGCTGTAGCTTCTATAAATCCAACTTTATCGCTTATACGAGTGTTAAAGACATTTTGAAGACTTACAAATAAACCTCCTAATGTTGCAAATAAAACACCTAACATTTAATCCCTCCGTCTTAATCCTTAAATTTAAATTATGTTTATTATTATATCAAATATTATAATATAAACCAAAACATAAATAAATGCGGTAATTTAATTTATTTACCGCATTTACTTTAAATTCTTATTTTTTATCTATATTATTTAGTTAATCTTTCTATTAACTCCATACCTTCAGCATCTTCATTAAAAAGTTGTAACCGGCAAGTGTTTTTGGAGAAATTTTGGCAAATAATTTTCCCTAACTTTTCAGTAAATATTTGCCAAAG
>JAWSUU010000251.1:0-2749 GCA_033549325.1 Bacillota bacterium
CATCTAATACTACTCCATCAGTAGGACCATTTTTAAGAGGAGTAAATATTTTTCGAGGAAGAATATCATCTTTTTTTGTAAAACCTTCCTTAGCATTGAATGCTCTCATCATATTTATTCTTCTCTCTCCAATTTGCATTAATTCATATAAGGATGTTTCCCATCCTATACCCGATTTACACAACTCAACTATATCATCCGGACCATAAAGTTCCCATGAAGGTCCCCATACAAACTGGCATAAGCATAGTGTATCAAGTAAAGAAAAATATTTTTGAGTTTCCCAAGCAAATCTCACTTTGTCATCATCCATTGTCCTTGAATCATCATAGCCTTTATAAATACCAAGTTGTGTTAATCTTCTTCTCTCTATACTATCATCAGGCATTACTAGAAAAGGATCATGTTCACTTGATTGGTGATCTGCTCCAAAAGGGTTCACTGCATATATTAAGCCAACTGAGGGTTTATATTGAGGCATATGGGCTGGGAGCTCTTGGTTTTTAACAGTTACTGTTAATTCTACAGCTTCCTTACCAAGACTTTCAGCATATTTATAACTACCTTGAGCAAGTAATAATCCAAAGCCTTCTTTTTTTGCTATTTTTTCTATCAATATAGGCAAAGCTTTTTCATTTCCAAAGTTTAATTCGATTCCTTCAGTTACTTCTTTATTTATTATTCCTTTTTCATAAGCTTCCATTGCAAATGCAATTGTAGCCCCGCATGAAATAGTATCAAGTCCATACATATTGCATAATTGATTAGCTAGAGATATATGAGACAAACTTTTAACTCCACAGTATGAGCCAAATGTAGCAACAGTTTCATATTCTGGTCCTCCATAAAGTGGATCAACAATTCCATCTATTTCAACTACTCGTTTACATCTAACGGCACATGAAAAACAAGTGTCTCTTTCTTTTAAAATAGTATCATACATAGTTTCTCCAGTAATATCTTTTGCACCTTCTGGAAAATACCCTGTAGTCCAATTTTTGGTGGGTAAAAAACCTTCCTCACTAAATCCTTCTAGGTCTCCATCTGTACCGTATTTACCAAGTCCTGACACAGAATCATTCTCTTCTAACTTTTTCTTAGCACTTTTTGCAAGAGCAGAAAATCTTTCCCTATCTACTGGTTTTTGTATTTTTCCCTTTGCAACCACCACTGCTTTTAAATTTTTTGAACCCATAACAGCGCCCATACCATTTCTTCCATTTGCTCTATTACACATATTTATTATACAAGCATAACTTACCTGGTTTTCTCCTGCTGGTCCAATTTGTGCAATTTCTATATCCTCTCTGTTTAAATCTTCTTTTATTGTTTTCTCCGCTTCTCCAGTTATTTTTCCCCAGATGTTAGAAGCATCCTTAAGCTCTACATTTTCACCATCTATAAAAAGGTATACTGGTTTATCTGATTTTCCCTTAATTACAATTGCATCTAAGTCATTTATTTTCATGTGTGCAGGAAAAAAGCCTCCTGATTGACTATCTCCAATTGTACCTGTTAAGGGACTTTTTGCTGTTATATTCATCCTACTAATACCACTAATAGGTAATCCTGTTAATGCTGATACCGAAAATACGAGATTATTATAAGGTCCCAATGCATCTATTCCAGGCTTCATATCCCTTAGTGCAAGATATACTCCCAGAGCAGATCCTCCCGGATATAATCTATAAGTTTCTCCAGGCAAAATATCCTTGGTAATTGTTCTTTTTGAAAGGTTTACATTCAATATCTTCCCATCTGGGAAATTTGCCATATTAATTACCTCCTATATACAAAAATTAATTAACCACAAAAAAATGATTTAGTTTAGCTTACCTATTTTTCTAAGTACATTCTTTACTTCTTCTAATTCCAAATCTGTTAAAGATAGTCTCGGTAATCTTGTTGTTCCGGAATCTTTCCCTATCAATTTCATAGCTGCCTTAACTCTAGCTAAAGGCTTGTTTGAATTTTCCAGCATATGAAGTAAAGGATATAAATCATCGAATATTTCTTTAGCTTCTTCAATCCTATCTTGTTGAATGTAATCATAAATTAATTTTGTTTCATTAGGCACAATATTTCCTGAAACACAAATCCAACCTTTAGCACCTAATAAAAAATTTTCAAAGGTTAAATCCTCGCCTCCACAAAATATTGTTATTCCATCATTAGTTTCTCTTCTGAAGTCTGATATTCTCCTTAAATCTCCTGAAGCATCTTTAATATATTCAACATTTTTAATTTGATAAAGCTTACCTATCACATCAGGTTTAATATCTACACCAGAATGAGGAGGGTTATTGTAAATCATAATAGGTATATCAACAGCATCTGATATTGCCTTATAATGAGCTAGTAATTCTTCTTCGCTGGGCAAGCAATAATAAGGATTAATTATCATAACAGCATCTGCACCATTTTCATAAGCATGTTTAGTATATTCTATGGTATCCTTAGTTGTTTCAGCAGCTGTGCCGATTATACATTTCATTCTACCATCGACATGTTTTAATGCCTCCTGAGCAATACTTAATCTTTCATCTTTGTTTAAACTTGAAAATTCTCCGGTGCTACCTAAAATACACACCCCTGGCATTTCTAACTCCATATACCAATCCAAATTCCTCTTTAATGCAACAATATCAATTTCTTGTTTTTCGTTCATTGGTGTTACTAGAACAGGAAAAGTTCCTTTTAGTTTTTTCAAAATATTATTCCTCCGTTTTTATTATTATTTAGTTATACA
>JAWSUU010000252.1:0-2734 GCA_033549325.1 Bacillota bacterium
CAATATTTCCATCTGCTAATTCGCTAAATATTGCATCATATTCTTCTTTAGTGAAGTTTTCAAATCTGTCAAAAGCATTTCCGCCTTCTTCGCCCATAACTTCTGTAGGAAGTCCTACTCCATCGTTAGCTGCATTAAAGTAAGTAGTTTGTCCCGCATATTGATCAAAATTGTCGTTATATATTGATTCTAATACACTTACTACTGATGCTGAAAGACCTTTCATTGCTGATGTTATAACAGTTTCACTATCGTATCTTTGGTCAACGTCAACACCTATTACTTTTGCTTCATCTTCAGCTGCTGCTGACATAACACTCTTACCAACAGAACCACCACAAGCAAATATTACTTCAATGCCTTCTTGATACATTGTTTTAGCTGTTGCTTTGTTAGTATCATTTTCTTCAAAGTTTCCTGTGTAGTGATATGTTACTTCAATTGCTCCATCTTCAAGTCCCATATCTATAGCTGCATATTCTGCACCTTGTAAATATCCGTAACCGAAAGCCTGTACTGCTGGTACTGCCATACCACCCATGAATCCTAAATCAGTCATTCCGTCTTTAACTGCTGCATATCCAGCTAAAAATCCTGATTCTTCTTCAGCATACATTATGCTAGCAACATTGTCTTTTGTTTCAAATGTTGAATAATCAGCTGTATGAGGAGCTCCATCTAATAATATGAATTTTACCTCTGGATATTTGGTTTGTGCTTCATATATAGGTACTTCGAATAAGTAACCTGGAGTTACTACTATTTCAGCTCCTCCTTGTACTGCTAAATCTATAGCTGCTAAGTACCCAGCATCTGAAGCTTCTTCAGGCTTGATGTAAGTGTGGGATATATCATTTGCTTCTGCAAATTCTACAACACCTTCCCAAGCTCCCTGGTTAAATGACCTATCGTCAATGTTTCCTTTATCAGTTATAAGAGCTATCTCGTTTGTATCGTCTCCTCCGGCACATCCAGCTAAGCTTCCTACAACCAACATTAAAGCTAAAGTTAATACTAAAAATCTTTTCATTATATGACCCCTTTCAATTTTTTAATACATAAAAGTTTCTTTACTAATTATACTTCTTTTATCTATATAATTCAAGATGTTAAGATTTTACAGTTCGTTAATAAAATACAATTTTTATATAAAAAGTTATTTATCCTTAGTTAATTGCACAAATTATTTATTATTGTAGTATTTCTACCCTTGTCCTTTGCTTTGTACAACTCTTTATCCGCCAACTCCATTAAATTAGAAAATTTATTTAATTTAGTAATTTTTCCGTAAGCTCCACCTACACTAACTGTTAAAAGCTGTTTTTGTTCTTCAAATATATAATGTATATTTAGTTTTTCTACTACTTCTCTTATCTTATTTCCTATTTCTTTAATTTTAATATAGTCCGTATCTCTTAATACATATACAAATTCTTCTCCACCATATCTGCCAAATATATAATTATCACTTTCCTGAACTTCATTAATAGTAGCTGCTATCTTTTTTAAGCATAGATCTCCCTGAGCATGCCCCCAGTAGTCATTATATCTTTTAAAGTGATCTATATCTATCATCAAAACACCTATGTTTTCATCCTCATTGGTCTCATCTATGAGTATTCTTTTTAAGTAGCTATTAATACTTCTTCTGTTAGGTATTCCTGTAAGTTCATCCTCATAAGCTTTATGAAAAAGTGTTTCATTAGTTTTCTTAATTTTTTCTATTTCTATTCTTTGGTATTCAATTTCCTGTTCTAATCTTTTCTTTATTTCCCTATAGTTGTTTTTTTCTTTAGTATTTTCAATCTCTATATTGAGTATTTCGAGTTTATTACCTAAATTAGATGCCATTATTTCCTTATCTGTGTTTGAATGTTTTTTGTTATATTCTAGTGATGATTTATAGTCTCCTAAAATTTCATATATTTCAGAAATCATTTTATATATTTCACAGGATTTTTTCTTAGCATTTATATTTTCTGAAGTATCAAGAGCCTTCTTAAAGTAGTGCAAAGCTTCTTCAGGATTACTAATTTCTTTAAGTTTAGCAATATTGATGTATGCATCTATTAGATAATATTTATTTTCTATGTTTTGTAATCTTATTAATGAAGAATTATAAAATTCATGGGCTTTACTGTAATCCCCAATGTTAAAGTACAATTTTCCTATTCTGTTTTCATTCTCTCCAAGACTTACCATATCATTACAATTAACCAGTATTTCATAGCTTTCTTTTAGAATTTCCAGTGATTTTTCAAAGGATTTTTTAGAAAAATATACTTCTCCAATATTTCCCAAAATAGATGCATAAATTTTTTCATAACTATTTTCTTTAGAAATATCAGCTGCTTTATTATAATATTTAAGTGCCTGTTCATATTTTTGTGATTCTCTGTATACCTCTCCAATATTGTTTAAAACACAGCTTAATAGAAAGTCATCCTTTTCAATATTTAGGAGTTCTGAAACCTCTAATAAATATTTTAAGGATTCTTCGTACATTGAACTATAAAAATATGCAATACCAATTAGGTTCATTGCTTTAATTTTACCAATTATTTCATTCTCCCTATCAAAAATATTTAATGCCTTGAATGATAAATCAAGCATTTCTTTAATTTCTGATTTTGCTCTTGCCGCAAAAGCCATACTTATTAAAGAGTAGCCTTCTTCTAATTCCAATCCATTACTTTTAGACATATTATATGCTTCTTCACTTAAAATTTTTGAT
>JAWSUU010000253.1:0-2729 GCA_033549325.1 Bacillota bacterium
ATAAGTATTTTGATTATTTTCGAGATTTGCTTTTTCTTTCTTTATAAAAACAGTGTCTAATTCTTTAGCTTCTGTAAATTTTATGCCGTATTTTTCTATAGTTTCCATATTTTCTATCATTTTTCTTTCATAAAAACTATTATTTGGATTCATAGAATAATACAATCTTTCTTCATTTCTTGGACAACAACTATTTCTAGAAGCATATATTTTTTTATCTGTCAATATGAACTTAGAAACTGCTCTCGTAAGATAATTATCACTAATGCAGTTAGCTATCTTTGCTGCCGAATTTATTGTTAGTGATGGAAGTACAAGGATGTGAGATTTATCAATAAATTTTGTTATATCTTTATTCTTTCCATCTACATATATTTCTTCGATATTCAATATTTTTTTTATGTTTGATGCTCCTAAAACATTATCTGCACTTTCGCTCAATACAACTTTTACATCATATCCATCTTCTATAATAGCTTTTATAGATTTTATCGAATCTTTGAATCCATAAATTCCTCCAGAAAATACAACTAATATTTTATTATTATTAAATTTTATTCTTTTTTCAATTTCATCTACTACTAAATCAGATATTACTTCAATGAAAGTATTATATATCATTGATTTAATTTTATTTTTATCCATAGCATCTTATCCTTAATTATTTGAACACATTGCGATTCCAAGAGGTGTAACTAACAGAGGATTCGCTGGTTTAATTACATCTATCCCTAGTTCTTTGTAAAATACTTCACTAAATCTCTTAAATGTACATGCTCCACCTACAATATATGCTTTCTCCACTTCGTAGTCTTTTATAGCCTTTTTTACAATTGATGCCATTTTTTCAACTACTGGTTCAATAATTACAAAATTTTCTGATTCTTTATTAATATCTTTTTTAATTTTTTCAGCATTCTCAAGAGTAATATTATATGCTCCTGCTATTACTAGTGACATATGCGTTCCACCTGTTGCTTCATCTGTTGTGTATATTACTTTTTTATTTTTTAGTATGCTTATACCCGTAGTTCCTCCTCCAACATCGACTACAGCTCCATCATTAATTCCCAGGAATATAGCAGCCGCAGTTGGCTCATCTACTACTTTTGTTATTTCAAAGCCTGCTGCTTTTACTACATTTTTTATTACTTTAGTATTTCCTTCTATAATTCCTGGTGGAATCGCAGTTGCAGTTTCACTTATTTTAAATCCTAATATTTTTTCTATTTCAATTTTCAATTCTTTTACTATTCTTGTTGCATTTATATAATCAACTACAATTCCATCTCTCACAACATTTGCTTCTCTAATGACTCCCGCTACAGGTCTATTGTTTTGATCAACAACTGCAATAACTATATTAGCTGTACCTAAATCAACTCCAATTTTCAAATCTCCTTCTGCTACATTTCTTTCTTTGCTCTTTATTAAATTCGAAAATTCTTCTGTATTCTTATTTGCAATTGTTAAATCCATTTATATGTTCCTTTCATAGGTTTTGAATTTTTATTGTTTTTTTATTTTTACTGTGTCTCCATTTTTTAAACAACATGCATTTGCTTCATCTGTATCAATATGCATTTCTAATCTGTAATTATCAGAAATTCTAATAAGCACATTCCCCAATACAGCTTTTCTAATTCCTTCAATTTCAACGTCTACAAGTTCTCTATCTTTTAACTCTAATAAATTACCAATTTCAGTAGGCATATGAATGTGTCTTAATGCAGCTATTAAGCCTTCTCTTTTTACTATTTTGCCTTTTGGTCCAATCAATTCTACTTCTGGAGTATTCTTTATTTTTCCTGATTCCCGTACCTGAGGTTTAACTCCTAATTTAAATCCATCACTCAAAGCTATTTCAATTTGAGTATTTTCTCTAATAGGCCCTAAAATTCTTATGTTCTCAATTTTTCCCTTAGGTCCTTTTATAATTAATGTCTCTTCTGCAGCAAATTCTCCGGGTTGATACAAATCTTTCATCCTTGTTAGTTCATAATTTTCCCCAAACAGAACTTCAAGATCTTTTTTTGAGATATGAAGATGCCTATTTGAAACTCCGACAGGTATCTCCCATATATCTTTCTTTGATAAAATTTCTAATATCTTTTTTATTAATTTTTCATTATAGTTATTCATTTATTCACTTCCAGTAAAATTACCTATTCATTTTTTATCAATATTTTCTCAACATCTTCATGAGGTCTTGCTATTACATGTTTAGCTACTAATTCTCCAACTTTCTCTGCCGCTGCTGCTCCTGCATCAACTGCTGCTTTTACAGCTCCAACATCTCCCCTTACCATAACTGTTACTAATCCTGTTCCTATCTTCTCATAACCTAGCAAAATAACGTTTGCTGACTTAGTCATTGCATCTGCTGCTTCTATCGATCCAACTAAACCTTTTGTTTCAATCATTCCTAATGCTTCTTTCATTTAAATTACCTCCGTTTCTATTTTTCATAATCATCATAGTGAATGCAGTTTTTCCTTAAATCTCCTTTTTCTCTCGGACACATAGGATCATTACAAATATTGCATGTCGGTTCATCTTTTAATCTTTTTTCTTTATCAAGTTTTTTATTATCTAACTTATCTTCTTTGTGATCATAAACTTTCTCTTCTTCTAAATTAAGATTTTCAACTTTTCCCTTTTGATTGTCATTATTTAATTCTTCAGCTAAATTATTTTTTGTAATTAAATCGTATCCTACTGTTTCTTTA
>JAWSUU010000254.1:0-2677 GCA_033549325.1 Bacillota bacterium
GAAAAGCAAAATTAATCAAAAGCACTGTAATTATGCAGTTCAAAGACCATTTACTGAATTACTGTGAATAATTCAGGTTTATATTCTTTATTATCCCTTGAAATGTTTTTAAAAAAACCGTAACCAGGGCTTGCATCATGATACTGTATGTCAATACATAGCAATACAATTTTTCCCTTATCAAATTTTTCCTCTTCAAATTTATCGTAAAGTTTTTCCGCATTGTTTTCCATTTAAATGTCTCCTTTTATTTTCTTATTTCCTCTAATTATTATTTTTTAAATTGGTCCGTAACCAATAAGAACACTGATGATCAAAAATACCCAAGAAACAAGAAAAGCTATGCCGGTATAGCCTGCTATATATCTAACCCATTTTCCAAATGGCACTCTACATAGACCAAGCATGGCCATTAATCCACCTAAAGTTGGTGTCATAATATTTGTTAAACCATCTCCTATTTGAAAAGCTAAAATAGTAGTTTGTCTAGTAAATCCAAGCATGTCTCCAGCAGGTATCATAATAGGAAGTGTAACTAATGCTTGTCCACTACCGCCTGGAATAAAAAGATTGATAATGCTTTGAGTAATAGACATATATACAACCGCTACCATGTTAGGTAAATTATCTAAATTAGAAACTAGAGCATTAGCTATAGTATCACTTATTCCACCCTGATCCATTACCACTTTTATAGCCTGAGCAAGACCTATGATAATTGCAGCAAGAGCTGATGGTTCTAATGCCTTAGAAAATGTTTCTGCTATTTCATCTGGTTTCATCTTAGCAACTAAACCACTTACTATCCCAACTCCCAAAAATACAGCAGCTATTTCTTTAATGTACCAACCATTTGTAAATACTCCCCAAAGCATAATCCCGAGACCAGTTAAAAAAACTAATAACATAGCAATATCTTGATTAGACATAGAGTATTCACTAATATCTTTTGAAAGAGTAAGACCCTTTGTGTCTACTTCTTGAACTAAACTCTCTTCTTTGTTATCAAGAATTTTCTTAAAATATCTTATATTGAACAATACTAGAATTGTAAGCAAAACAAAAACGACAATAAGTCGATATTCCCAACCTGAAAACAATGGCATTTCAGCAATTTTATGACCTATACCCACTGTATAAGGGTTAAATGGTGCTAAACCAAACCCTACGGATATACCTCCTACAGCAATAGCAGCTCCTAATAAAACATCGCCTCCAATAGCAAGTGAAAGTACTACAGCTATAGGTACCAAAGCAATATTGTTTTCATACCCAACAAATATTCCTAACAAACCATAAACGTAAGTTACTATTGCGACAATTAAAAATTTTCTTTCTCTACCAACTTTTCTTACAAAAGAACCAATTGTATCTTCTAACATTCCTGTCTTTTCCAAAACGCCGAACATCATAGCTGCAGCAAAAACTATGAAAACAATATCTGCTATCCCAACAAATCCTTCAGGAATAGCTCTTAGTACATCAAAAACTCCTACTGGATTTTTCTCAATAGAGTGATAACTACCAGGTAACGTTTTAGTAACAGTTCCTATATCACTTTCCATTGTTACTCTTTCAAATTCACCTGATGGAATAATATAAGTTAAAATAGCTGCTAGAATAATTATGTAAAATAATAATACAAGGGGATGGGGAATCCTATCTAGCAAGGTTTTTTTCTTTTTCTGTGGAATATTTTGATCTACTTTTTCATTTAATTTATTATTAGACATTTAATTTCCTCCTCTTATTTATATTAAATTTTTAATATTGCATCTAAAATTATGTCTCCACCTTTTGCTATGTCTTCTGGTTTTGAATATTCTTCTGGACAGTGACTTCTACCGTCTTTACTCGGTACAAATAACATTACTGTATCGCATAGTTCACTCATTATTATTGAATCATGTCCTGCTCCACTTGCCATAACTTGATAATTATAATTTCTTTTTTTGCAGTTTTCTTCTAAATTTTGTACTAATTCTTTCGATAATTGTACTGGGTTTTCTAAATGATTTTCTGTTATTTTAAATTCTATACCACTTTTTTCTGATAAGTTTTTAATATAATTTTCTATATGACAAATAATATTTTTCATGATATCAGTATCTAAACTTCTAATGTCCATAGTAAATGTGGCTTTCCCAGGTATTATATTGTATGAATTTGGTTCAAGTTTAATATTGCCTATTGTTCCTACACTGTATTTATTTTGTCTTCTAACATATTCATTTAGTTCAACACTAATTAAAGAAGCTAAATAAAATGGATCTTTCCTTGAATTCATAGGTGTAGTACCAGCATGATTAGCTTCTCCTATTAATTCTACTTTAAAAGAGCTGCTTCCAGTTATGCCTTCCACAATACCTAAATCTTTTTTATTATTTTCCAGCGTAGGTCCCTGTTCACAGTGTAGCTCAAACATGTATTTTAGATTTTTGTCTTTCTTCTTACATCTTATCACTTCTTCATTTAATTCATCTAAAATTTTTACAGCATTTTTTATGTTCACATTATTACTATCAATAAATCTTTCCAAATCTTTTTCTTTTAATTTATCAACATACCATTGACTTCCTAAAAATGCAGTGCCGTAGGTCCCAATGTCATTAAGTTAACTATTTTATGACAAATAGAATTATAGTCAATTGAAAGTCTATGTGCTTTCAATTGACTA
>JAWSUU010000255.1:0-2663 GCA_033549325.1 Bacillota bacterium
CCAATGGCTTCATCTTTTTCCCTGTCGTTTCTTCCTGGAAAATTTGTTATGGGATTGTATACTCTAGCATTATCGGGAAATCTAACATAATCAAACTGTATTTCATCAAATCCCTTTAATGCGGCTTCTCTTGCAATAGCTATATTGTAATCCCATACGTATTCATCAAAAGGATTAACCCATGAAGTACCGCTGTAGTCTTTCCAAACGCCACCGTTTTTAAGCTGTATAGAGTGATCTGGCTTTTTCACAGCAAAATTTTCATCTTTAAAGGTTACAATCCTAGCTATTGTATATATGTCGTATTTTTTTAATGTTTTAATCATTCCTTCAACATCTTTAATCCTTACTCCTCTGTTGCCGTTAACTTCTTCTACTATTCCTAAACTGCTTTCATATGTCATAAGCCCGGTATCATCCTTTACATCTATGACAAAGGCATTAACCTCCGTCTCTATGGCTAAAGCAACAGCTCTTTCGAATCTATTTATTCCATCAATTATTGGTAGTAATTCATTAACCTTTTGTTGATTTCCTTCTCTTAATGCTTTTACGTAGGCTGCATAATTTTCAATATCTTCTTCATCCAAGCCCATTCCAGCAGAACTTCCTGTTAGAAATAATCCTTTTGCTTCAACTTTTTCCTTAGGATTATCTTTGTTTTTAAATCCTTCAAAGGATAATTCAGGTAATTTAATATAGAATTCTCCCAAAGTTTCTTTTCTTTCATTTTCTATGTTTTCTAACTCTACTAGATATTCTTCGTAGGCTAACTGTGCTAATTCTTCTTCTGTAGGTTGTTCTTCTTCAGGTTCCTCCGGTTCTTCTTCGCCGTTTTCTTCAACTGGTGGAGTAGTATTTTCTTCTCCTGGGTCAGGCTCAACATCGCCATTTGAGCATCCTACAGAGACAATAAGTAACATAGAAATTAATATCAAAATCGCTTTTTTTAACATATAGCTCTCCTTTAGCATTAGTATGACGATTATATCATATAATCATGTATTTTTTGAATGTTTTTTTAATTAATAAATTATAACTTATCAATTTCTTCTAATGTTATTTCAATCTTTTTATCATCTTCATTGTTTTGATATTCAACTATTCCTTCTTTTGCTCTTCTGCCTATTATTATTTTTTCATTTATATTTAGCAGTTCTCCTTCTTTAAATTTATTTCCTACTTTCATATTTCTATCATCTAAAAGTGGTTTCCTACTATTATTTTTTAGGATATTATATATTTTTTCCCCAAGTACAACACTATCTTCATCATCAGTTTTTAATAAAAGTATATTTATATCCCATGGAAGTAGCTTTAATAAATTATCTTCTTTTTCTTCTAAAGAAACTGATATGATTTTGTATAAATCTAGAGAGTTTTCAATTTTATATATCGAATTCTCTTTACCTGTATTATCTATGTATTTTATGTCTGCTTCATCATAATAAATTTCATTGTTATCTTTTAATTCACCGATTCTATAGTAGTTGTGAATTTCTAAGTTAGTATTACATTCTATACATTTATCCATATCAGTAGCTATCACAATATCTCCACATATAACATCCTCAAAATCTCTGCTGTAGTTGATATTTTCAATATGGTAATCTATTTCATTAGCTCCTGCAATTCCATTTTTTATGTGTTTTACTTCCTCATCTACTATAATTTGGCAGTTTTTCAATCCAATAGGTCCTACAAATCCTCCTGTTGTCCCCATATCTTCTAAATCTTCCTCTGATGCTTGTTTAATTAGGTTCTCATCACTCTTAATCAATCTTACTAGTTTAGATTTGCTTAATTCTCTATCACCTCTAATAAAAACTACATAATTTTTATCAACTACCTTTAATAACACTGCTTTTATAAGTTTTTTAATGTCAGTCTTTGTAAACTCCTGCAAATCTTCTATAGTTTTTATATTAGGAGTTTTTAATTTCTTTAATTCTTTAACCTCTTCATCTTCTGTTGTACAGGCACTCACTTCCATATAATTAACATCATGATACTTTTTACACTTAGGACAATATGCTGTTTTTTCATTACCTTTTTTGCTCAACCACCCGTATATTATTCCTTGAGACTCTTTGTGTTTTTTTATGTTGATAGGGCTTATGCCAAAATCTTCTATTATCTCCAAGCTGATTTCTTTATAGTTTCTTACTCTTTCTTGGTACTGCTCCTTAGACAAGACTGAAAAAGATTTATATATTTCTGTTGACATTGGGTTTAGTAGTTCTTCATTAGCTTTATTGTCGTTGATAGCTTTTTTATTAATATAGAAGAATTCTACCGGCAGATCTTTGTATGAATTGATTATGTTTTTCAAATAATCTTCATATAAATATAAATCCGTTCCTCTAGTTAAATAGGATTTCCCGTCTATATCTTTTGATTCAAAATATCCCTTTTCATTAAAATTATTTTTCAAATTAATAATAGGTATATCAATTTCTGCAAAATTCTCTTTAACAAGTTTTTCTTTCACTTTTGCTTTGACATTATTAAGCAAATGCAACCCAAAAGGAGTAAAGAAATATATACCTTTACCGTGCTTTTTTATAATTCCTAATTTAACAAGAAGCTGCCCGCTTCTTGATTCTATAGATTTAGGCAGCTCTTTTAACATATTTAAATAACTATTTTTTAATTTCAATGAT
>JAWSUU010000256.1:0-2619 GCA_033549325.1 Bacillota bacterium
TCAAAAATATACGTTAGTGAGTACGTTATTAAAGTGATTGCAAGTAAAGAATACATTATGTTGTTTAATATACTATTAATAAATTAACATTTGAGCTTTATTTTATATAGATTATTCATTCAACTGCGATTTCCTAATTTGAGAAATACAAGAACCGTTTAAAGCTGCTCGTCAAATTCGTTTTGCAGGCAAAACAGTGCCTCGTAAAAAGCTTTTACACTTATTCTGTATTTCTTAGCAAATTACTCTCTATGCAGTTTCTTCGAAT
Organism: Bacillota bacterium; assembly: GCA_033549325.1. GTDB lineage: Bacteria > Bacillota > Clostridia > Tissierellales > Dethiosulfatibacteraceae > UBA8670. The sequence goes on from JAWSUU010000256.1 coordinate 269, forward strand.
AATCTATATAAATCAAGGGCCTTCACTATATAACTAAATCTTACTTCCCGTACAACTCTACAATTTTTCGTATTACAAGAACAGCTTTTTCCATAGACTCTACAGGAATGTACTCATATTTGCCGTGGAAATTATGACCACCTGTGAATACATTAGGAGTAGGCAATCCCATGTAAGATAATCTAGCTCCATCTGTGCCACCTCTTACAGGATTAATTCTAGGCTCAATACCTAGTTCTTCCATAGCTTTTTTAGCTGTTTCCACAATATGAAATACAGGCTTGATTTTTTCGCTCATGTTATTATACTGATCTTCCATTTCTAATATGATTCTATCATCGTATTTACTATTCATATAATCAATAGTCTTTTCAAATAATTCTTTCTTCTCTTGAAATTTATCCATGTCGTGATCTCTAATGATATATTTCATTATAGTTTCTTCTACATTACCATTAGTTTCAATTAAATGATAAAATCCCTCATAACCTTCAGTATATTCAGGTTTTTCGTTAACTGGAAGCATATTATTAAATTCAAATGCCAGTCTTAAAGAATTAACCATTGTATTTTTTGCAGTTCCAGGGTGGACGTTCTTACCTTTAATTGTCAATTTAGCTTTGGCTGCATTGAAAGTCTCATATTCTAAACCACCAATTTCGCCACCGTCAATGGTATAAGCAAAATCAGCACCGAATTTTTCAACATCAAAAGTTTCCGTTCCTCTTCCTACTTCTTCATCAGGAGTAAAAGCAATTTTGATATTTCCGTGTTTTACTTCAGGATTTTTTATAAAATATTCTAAAGCAGTTATGATTTCTGCTATTCCAGCTTTATTATCAGCACCTAAAAGAGTAGTACCATCAGTTGTTATGAGAGTTTGTCCTGTATAATTTTTTAATTCAGGGAAGTCTTCAGTTTTAATAGTCACATTATTTTCCTTATTTAAAACTATATCTTCTCCATCATAATTTTTAATTACCTGAGGCTTTACATCTTTTCCTGACACATCTGTAGCTGTATCCATATGTGCTATAAATCCTATGGTTGGAATATTTTTTTCAGTATTTGCCTTTAATTCTGCCCATAAATTACAATTGTCATCTAATTCTACATTATCAAAACCTATTTCCTTTAATTCTTTTTCTAATTTTCTCCCAAGATCAAATTGCTTTTCAGTGCTTGGATTTGATTTTGAATCCGCATCTGATTGAGTGTCTATTTTCACATATTCTAAAAATCTATCTAAAACTTTATTCATTTTGGACCTCCTTGAATTTTATTACTTATAATTTCAATTCTACCATAAAATGCTGGGATAACCTAACCCCAACATTTTATGATAAAAAAGTATTATTTTATTTTATTTAAAATTTATTTTTTTAAACTCTTCGATAAAATCAACAACATAGTCAACAACAGAGTTAATTATATTTTCGCCATTTTCTGCAGTAGAATCTGCTGGAGAAGTGCTGTAATCTGCACCACTGGCATGACCAAATTCCATCAAATCTCCGGTATCAGTAGTATCTCCTGAATTTAAATAAAATCTCACTACGCCTTCTTTAAACCTACATGCTGAACCGTCTAAAATATCAACCTTGTCAGTAAGGGATTTATTAGTAGGAATGGAAGCTTTTTCAATTTTAACATTATCAGGAGTTAGATACATCATCATAGAAGTTTCAACTATGTCACCGTGTCCTCTCATACTCCAATCTTTATTGATTCCTCCAGCTACATCCCACCACTGGAAGTATGCAGAAGTATATCCACGTTCTCTTAGATTTTTACATACACTTGTTAATGCTGTACCATTTCCCCCGTGACCGTTAATAAAAAGAAAATGTGTAATTCCGTATTTAATCAAACTGTTTACAATTCCTAAATAATATTGAACTAAAACATCCGTATCAACAGATAAGGTACCTGGAAAATCAGTATGATACTGTGCAAAACCTACAGGTATAACTGGTGTCAAAATAACATCGGTTTTTTCGCTAATTCTTTTTGCTAAAGTATCAGCTATCTGGAAATCCGTTCCTAATGGCATATGTGGCCCGTGTTGCTCTACACTACCAGTAGGTATTAAAGCTACATTTGTTTTTTTAAAATAATCTTTTGCTTCTTCCCAAGTAATTGAGTATAGTGGTTTAAGCATAAATACCTCCTTTTAATTGTCAACTGTTAACAATTAATTATATTTTCTATAAGAGTACCATACTATTATTTAAAAATCAATTAAATAAAGGTAAAATTATATTGGTCAAGAATAATATAATTTTGCAATGAAGAAACTTTATACTTGAAGATGGAAAATTGTTAACACCTATAAACATTGATAACAAAAG
>JAWSUU010000257.1:0-2588 GCA_033549325.1 Bacillota bacterium
AAAGTATAAAAAATTTCATAAATTTCCTTTGAGTTACCTTTATCTACTACTTCACCCAATTTATCATTAGGATTGTATTTTAATACATATGTTTTTTCATAGGCACCTCGTTTTTGTTCTTTTGAATGTATTTCTAAAATTTCATTTTTTACTAAACTTTTTAAATGTCTATACAAACTAGCTTGAGATATGTCACTAACAATCTCTTCTAAATCTTTTTTTGTTGCATATTCATTATTCATAAGATACATAACAATTTTCATATTAGTTGGATCAAGTAATTCTTTTACTATTTTATTTTCCAAGATAATTCACCATCCCTTATATTATCATTAATTGTAATATTATCAAATATGATAATAAAAGTCAATATATTTGATAAGTTATTTTTAATCAGGTAAAATATTATATATTATTATAAACAAAGGAGGTTGAATGAAATGGAAAAAATCATTTCAGAAGTCAAAATTGAAACTACAAAAGGTGATATAGCTTCTCAACCCGACATTACCGCAGTTGTCAATGCGGCAAATTCACAGCTCAGGATTGGAGGAGGAGTAGCAGGTGCAATCCATATAGCAGCAGGTCCAGCTTTATCGAGAGAGTGTAGACAGTATGCTCCTATAAACCCGGGAGAAGCAGTGATAACTGGAGGTCATAAATTACCTAATGCATATGTTATACATTGCTTAGGTCCTGTATATGGAAAAGATAAACCAGAGTCGAAACTATTAGCATTGTGCTATGAAAATGCATTAACCATAGCAGAGGCATATAAAATTGATTCAGTAGCTTTTCCTGCAATTTCCACAGGAGCTTTTGGATATCCCATTGAGGAAGCTACAGAAGTAGTTTTTTCAGTTTTAAAAGAAATGATACCAAAACTTGAATATATTAAATTGATAAGGTTTGTCTTATATAGTCAAAAAACACTTGATATTTATGAAAAATATTTTAATAAAATAATAAAATCCAGATAATTATATGTTAATCATTGATAAGATTTAAATAGTTGTCCTGTAAATATGTAAAAACACACAAGTGGATGTAATAAAATAGGACATCGTTCCATAATAAAACACTAAAACGTGACAAAATGTTAAATATATTGATAATAATGTAACAAGATATTAAACAAATACTCCAAAAGTGAACAATACATAATAAAACGTCCCAAAAAAGGGAATTAATAATGTTAAAAAATAAACCAATGACAATATGGCACGGTAATTGCATCTTATATATAGTGAAAAGATAGAGACAATCTTTTACTAATATTTTTAAGGAGGAAATTATGACTAATATCGCAGATCAAGTATTTGAGTATTTTATGCCGGTTGTTAATTTAATGGGGGCTGGTGCTGTTAAACAGGTAGGACCTAAAGCAGCAGGACTAGGTTTGAAAAAAACCCTTATTGTTTCAGATCAGGGTATGTATGAAAGAGGAGCTTTAGATGAGATAAAAAAAATCTTGGAAGATTCAGGAGTAGAAGCAGTTATTTATCCTGGGGCTCAGCCTAATCCAACAGACAAAAATGTACATGATGGACTTAAAATATTTGAAGATGAAAAATGTGACTCAATTGTTTCTGTAGGTGGAGGATCTTCCCACGACTGTGCTAAAGGAATTGGACTAGTTGCAGGAAATGGTGGACATATAAGAGATTATGAAGGTGTTAATAAGAGTACTAAACCTATGGTACCTTTGATTGCTATTAATACAACAGCAGGTACAGCTAGTGAAGTTACTAGATTCTGTATAATAACAAACACAGAAACAAGTGTAAAAATGGCTATTGTAGACTGGAGAGTAACTCCAACAATTTCTGTTAATGACCCAGTAATGATGATGACTATGCCTAAAGGATTAACAGCTGCAACGGGAATGGACGCTTTAACACATTCGGTAGAAGCTTATATGTCAACTATTGCAACTCCTGTTACTGACTCTGCTGCACTTATGTCAATTAAATTAATAGGAGAAAACTTAAGACAAGCTGTTGCTAATGGTGGAAATTTTGAAGCTAGAAAAAATATGGCATATGCACAACTCTTAGGTGGAATGGCATTTAACAATGCAAGTTTAGGATATGTTCACGGTATGGCTCACCAACTTGGTGGTTTTTACGATCTACCTCACGGAGTATGTAATGCAATTCTTTTACCTCACGTACAGAGATTTAATTTGAATGCTAATCCAGAGAGACTTGGAGATATAGCACATGCATTAGGTGAAAATATTGAAGGATTATCAGTTAGAGATGCTGCAGATAAAGGAATAGAAGCTATAGAAAAATTATCTAAAGATATAGGTATTCCTTCTGGACTTAGCGAATTGGGAGTTAAGGAAAAAGACTTTGAATTAATGGCTAAAAACGCAATGAAAGATGCTTGTAGTGCTACAAACCCATGTACAGCTAAATTGGAAGATGTAATACAAATATTTAAGAACGCTATGTAATTGATATTAAAACAAAATATATATTTTAAAGAAGAGCTGGGGGGCTCTTCTTTTTGTGCGACAGGCAGTCGCACCAGTTCTGACTTTGGTCAGGACTATCTTGCGTAATAGGAACAGCGATAACGAT
>JAWSUU010000258.1:0-2576 GCA_033549325.1 Bacillota bacterium
CTGTATTATTACGAAAATGTTACAAAATAACTTGTTATAACGTTTTCATTTAACTATTTTAGTGTTATCATCATGTATGTTGATAACAATTAAAAACTTAATATAATAAAAATATTTTTAATGGAGGTAACAAATGGCTGAAAAAACTTTAAATGTTTTCGAAATCGTACAGCAGCAAATTAAAGATGCATGTGATGCATTAGGAGAAACTCAAGAGGTATACGACATATTAAAACAACCTAAAAGTTGTTTAGAAGTAGCAGTGCCTGTTAAAATGGATAACGGCGAAACAAAGGTATTTCAAGCATATCGTTCACTACATAACGATGCAGTAGGTCCTGGAAAAGGTGGATTAAGATTCCATCAAAATGTTTCTATGGACGAAGTAAAAGCACTTTCTGCATGGATGACTTTTAAATGTGGAGTTGCTGGAATTCCTTACGGTGGTGGAAAAGGGGGCGTAATCGTTGACCCTACTACAATGTCTCAGGGAGAAATCGAAAGGTTATCAAGAGGAGTAATTACTGCACTTGCACCTGTTATTGGAGATATGAAAGATATCCCTGCTCCAGATGTAAATACTAACCCACAAATTATGGCATGGATGGTTGATGAATATTCAAAACTTCAAGGACAAAATACTTTAGGTATTATCACAGGTAAACCTTTAGAGTTTGGAGGTTCATTAGGAAGATTTGAAGCTACAGGTTACGGTGTTGCTCTTATGACAAGAGAAGCATTTAAAGCTAAGAAAATGGATATAAAAGGATCTAGTATTTCTGTTCAGGGTTTTGGAAACGTTGGAAGATATGCAGCGAAATATCTTCAAGATATGGGAGCAAAAATTGTTGCAGCATCAGACGTATCCTGCTGTCTATATGATGAAAAGGGACTAGACATTGATAAACTTTTTGATTATGTAAAAGAACCTGAAAACAAAAATATGATTAAAGGATTCCCTGGAGCAGAAGAAATGGGAAGAGATGACATATTTAAAATAGAAGTTGATGCATTAGCACCATGCGCTTTAGAAAATGCAATCACTTCAGAAAATGTAAATGATATAAAAGCAGCAATGGTTATTGAAGGTGCAAATGGTCCTACAACTCCTGAAGCTGATAAAGTTTTAAATGAAAAGGGAATATTAGTAGTGCCTGATATTTTAGCAAATGGTGGTGGAGTTATGGTATCCTACTTTGAGTGGGTACAAAACTTGCAAAACTACTATTGGACTTTTGAAGAAGTTCAAGAAAAACAAGAAATAAAAATGGTTAAAGCTTTTAATGATATATTCGTAATAATGGAAGAATTCAATGTATCTATGAGAGTTGCAGCATTTATGATGTCCATCAAACGTGTAGCAGATGCTATGAGAGCAAGAGGATGGGTAAAATAATAATTTAACTACATTTCATTTAGAAGGGATAGAAAATCTATCCCTTTTTTATTTAAATATCTAATTTAAAATCCTCCGGTTTAATTAAATTCATTTTCTTCATAAAATAATAGGTAATTAAACCTATAATTGCTGGAAGTAAAAAGTGTAGTATTATAATATATAAATACATGGTCGTTCCGCCTTTACCAGCTGCTTCCATAGCTTCAATTGCACCAAACTGTCCAACTAAACCTGAAGTCCCCATTCCCGATCCTATAGGTGTATTTTCTAATTTCAATATAGTTGTAGATATTGGACCTGTAATAGTTGATGATATAATTGCAGGAATCCATATTTTCCAGTTTTTTACTATATTTGGAATTTGAAGCATTGATGTCCCTAATCCTTGAGATAATAATCCACCTATTCCATTTGCTTCGAAACTTATAACTGCAAATACTATCATCTGTGCAGAACACCCAGCTGCCGCTGCTCCTGCAGCTAACCCACTTAAACCAAGCATAATCCCTATAGCAGCACTGCTTATAGGTAGAGTTAAAGCCATTCCCATTAATATAGATATAACTATTCCCATTGGAATTGGTTTTAAAATTGTCGCTGCATTTATGATGCTCCCAAATCCTTTCATAAATGCATTTATTCCCGGTCCTGTAATAGTACCCATAAGTACTCCTACTAAAATAGTTATTGCAGGTGTTACTATTATATCCAGCTTGGTTTCTTTAGATACAAGTTTTCCAAATTCTGCTCCAAATACTCCTGCTATTAAAGCTCCTACTGGTCCTCCTAAAGCTGCTCCTGCAGCTCCTGTAATAACCGAAGAAAAAATAACTAGAGGCGGTGCCTTTAGTCCGTAAGCTATAGCAACTGCTATTCCTGGTCCCATCATGCTTTGAGCTAAAGGCCATACTGTATCTGTAAGAAAAGTAATACCTAATTTACCACCGATGACATTCAGTATACTACCTATAATTAACGTGCCAAATAATCCTAAAGCCATGTAACTTAGAGCATCAATTAAATATCTCTGCAAGGATATTTCAATGTTTTTTTTCTTTAAAAACTCTTTGAAATTCAATTTTTTTCACCTCAAATAACTTACTTTTAATAATATTAAATTATATACTTCTAAATCTAAACATACAAGGAAGAAATATTTGACACCTATTAATAAATG
>JAWSUU010000259.1:0-2570 GCA_033549325.1 Bacillota bacterium
CTTTGCTTACAGCAGAAGAAGAAATTGAACTTGCTAAAAGAATGGAACAAAATGATTTGGAAGCAAAAAGCAAATTAGCAGAAGCAAACTTAAGACTGGTAGTTAGTATAGCAAAAAGATATGTAGGAAGAGGAATGCTCTTTTTAGATTTAATACAAGAAGGAAATCTAGGGCTTATTAAAGCTGTTGAAAAGTTTGATTATAGAAAAGGATATAAATTCAGCACCTATGCTACATGGTGGATTAGACAGGCTATTACAAGAGCTATAGCCGATCAAGCAAGAACCATAAGAATACCTGTTCATATGGTAGAAACAATAAACAAGTTAATAAGAGTAAAGAGACAGCTATTGCAAGAATTAGGAAGAGAAGCAACACCAGAAGAAATTGCTGAAGAAATGGATATAGAACCAGAAAAGGTAAGAGAGATTTTGAAAATCGCTCAAGAACCTGTATCATTAGAAACACCTATAGGTGAAGAAGAAGATAGTCATCTTGGAGACTTTATACCGGATGAAGATGTTTTAGCGCCATCGGATGCTGCTACATTTATTTTACTCAAAGAACAATTAGTGGATGTTCTTGATACTTTAACTGAAAGAGAACAAAAAGTATTAAGATTAAGATTTGGACTTGATGATGGCAGAGCAAGAACTCTTGAAGAAGTTGGAAAAGAATTTGACGTTACTAGAGAGAGAATTAGACAAATAGAAGCAAAAGCTCTTAGGAAACTGAGACATCCAAGTAGGAGTAAAAAATTGAAAGATTACTTAGAATAAAGATTCGGATTCGAATCTTTTTCTTTTAGGAGAATTTATGAATAGTGAAAGAATGGAAGGTATATTAAGTCTTATACCTAAATCTGATATTATAATAGATGTTGGAACAGACCACGCTTATATACCTGAAGCAATAATAAAAAGAAAAATTGGAAAAAAAGTAATAGGCACTGAAATTAATCAAAAGCCTTATCTTAAAGCAAAGGATTATATTGAAAGCAAATCATTAGATGATTGTATTGAAATAAGAAAAGGTGATGGGTTAAATATAGTAAAGCCTGACGAGATAGATGTAGTAGTGATTGCAGGAATGGGTGGTTTATTAATAAATAGAATCATTATTGAAAACTTATCAAAAATTTCTAAAGGAAATACATTAGTTTTACAACCTATGAATGCAGTTGATAAAACAAGAAAATTTTTGATTGAAAATAAATTTAAGATACTAGATGAAGTTTTATGTAAAGAGGATTATCATTATTATACAGTTATAAAGGCTGTTTTTATAGACAAAGAATACACTTGTCAGGACAACTTAGATTTTATTACAAATGAAATATTATTCAAAAAAAGCGACAAATATATAGAAGAATTTACTAATAAAATTATTAAGAAAAACAGTATAATAATAGAAAATATTAAAAATCACAGTTCTAATAAAAATAGAATAAATGAATTAGAAAACATAAATAAAAAACTAAAGGAGTTGTTAAAAAAATATGAATTTGATTTATATAATTAAACTCTTAGAAGAACTTTATCCTGAAATGGATTCTGATGATTGGGACAACTCTGGTGGACAGGTTATTAACTTTGATAAGGACATAAAAAATATAATCGTAACCTTAGATATAAGTGATAAACTTATAGATTATGCCTTTAAAAATAAGGCCGATCTTATTATAAGTCATCATCCAATGATTTTTGGAGGATTAAATAAAATTGATATAAGTACCTATAAAGGTAAAATGATAAAAAGAATAATGGATAATGAAATTAATATTTATTCAATGCATACAAATTTTGATATGGCAAATTTAGGGATGACAAAACTAATTGCTAAAAAACTTGGATATGATTATTTTGAAGTATTAAAAACTAAAGATATAGATAGGGAAATTGGTTACGGTGGAATTATTGATTTAAAAGAAGATTTAAATAGGGATGAACTAATAAATCTTGTAAAAGAAAAATTTGAAATTGAAAATTTAAATTTTTTTTCCTCAGGAAATAAGATTTATAAAAAACTTTCATTTTGCGGAGGCAGTGGCGGAGATTTCATAAAGAATGCTGCAAAGGTATCAGATATTTATATAACCGGGGATTTTAAGCACCATGATTACCAATTAGCCTATGAACTAGGATTAGATATTATAGATGTAGGTCATTATAACTCTGAAAAATTTTTTATTGAATATATTAGTGATATACTTAAGAAAAAAAATAACAGTCTTAATGTGGACATATTTGACAGAAATGTATTTAAGAGTATAATTAAATAGGATAAATGAGTAAGTTGGATAGTCGCATCTTAATTGATGAGGAAAGTCCGAGCTTTATAGAGCAGAGTGCTGGCTAACGGCCAGTGAGGGTGACCTTAAGGATAGTGCAACAGAGATATACCGCCTTTTATAAGGTAAGGGTGGAAAGGTGAGGTAAGAGCTCACCAGCAGTTAGGTGACTAACTGGCTATGTAAACCCCACTCAAAGCAAGACCAAGTAGGGACATGGAATGGCTGCTCGTCATATCCCGTGGTAGGTCGCATGAACTTTTTGGCAACAAAAAGTCTA
>JAWSUU010000260.1:0-2544 GCA_033549325.1 Bacillota bacterium
GCGGAAAGGATTATTATTCAGAAGCATGTGTTAAACATACAAAAGTTAGCTTTGAAATGGAAGATAGGCTTAAAGACTATTGCGACCTCTATTATAACTTAATTAAGGAGGAGAGAGATGATAAAAATATTAACTAATCCTTTATACATAAATATATTTTTGCTTTTATTAGAAGGGGCTTTTATATTAAAAAATAAAAGGCTAAAAAATGGAAGAAAACTTTTTGTGGTGCTTGCATCTACTCAGTGGATTATTATATCTGGGTTGAGACACCTTACTATAGGAGAAGATACTTTAAATTATTTAGGGATATATGAAATCACTTTAGGTATACCATTGTCAGAAATTTTTACTGATATAAGTCAATTATTTTTAGGTGGTGCACATGGTATAGAATCTGGCTATTACATATTCCAGAGACTAACACAAATGGTGTTTCCAGAGTATCAATTTTTTCTATTTGTTATTGCATTAATTTTTCATACAGCATTAGGTGTTTGGATATTTAAGTACTCGCGGGACCCCCTAATAAGTTTTCTAATATACTCTACATTATTCTATTATTTCTTTGCCTTTACAGGTCACAGACAAACTGTTGCTACAGCATTGGTCGTTTTAATTGGATATAAATATGTAAGAGAGAGAAAATTGATTTCCTTTTGTATTATTACGTTATTTGCCTTTGCAATTCATAAATCTGCAATATTATTTCTACCTTTTTACTTCATTGCAAATCAAAAGCTCACTCGTAATAAGGTTGTGTTGGCTTTGATGATTTTCCCAATTTTAATGTTTTTTAGAGATCCTATTGCTACTGCGATTTTAAAGCTAAGTTGGTACAATTATGGCTTATATGATGGAGGCGGAACATATGTGTTTACCTCTATGCTAGTCTTAGTAACTATTGCAAGCATATGGAAGATGAAGCGTATTCTATTGATGAATACTTCCGCTGTACATTATATTAACGCTTTGATTATTGCATTAATCCTAACGCCATTTACTTGGTTTAATCCAAGTGCAATGAGGGTTGTACAATACTACTCTCTATTTCTAGTTTTTTTAGTTCCAGAAATATTTGCCGCTTTTAATTCGAGGGAAAAAGTTTTAGTTTATTTTGGAGGTATCGGAATTATTTTGCTATTATTTGCTAGAAATAATCCGCAATATTTATTCTTTTGGCAATAAAAAACTAATGTGTCATTTCCAAATGAAAAAATTGTAGTAACAGGATGATTCAAAATAGATAATGTGGAGGATGAATATATGTTTAAAGATAAAACTTTATTAATTACAGGTGGAACAGGATCTTTTGGGAATGCAGTAATGAAAAGATTCTTAGATACAGATATAAAAGAAATTCGTATCTTTTCTCGTGATGAGAAGAAGCAAGATGATATGAGAAAACTATATAAAAATGATAAATTGAAGTTCTATATAGGAGATGTAAGGGACTTAGCAAGCGTTAAGAACGCAATGCATGGAGTTGATTATATTTTCCATGCAGCTGCTCTTAAACAAGTACCTTCTTGTGAGTTTTTCCCGCTTGAAGCAGTGAAAACTAATGTACTTGGTACAGATAATGTTCTTACAGGTGCTATAGAAATGGGAGTAAATAAGGTAATATGTCTTTCTACAGATAAAGCAGCTTATCCAATTAACGCTATGGGGATTTCTAAGGCTATGATGGAGAAGGTATTTGTGGCAAAAGCAAAAATTGTTGATTCAGAAAGAACTCTTATTTGTGGGACAAGATATGGAAATGTTATGGCTTCAAGGGGTTCAGTTATTCCTCTATTCATTGAACAAATAAAAAATGGACATCCCTTGACAGTAACAGATCCGAATATGACAAGATTTTTAATGAGTCTTGAAGAAGCTGTAGAGCTTGTAGTATTTGCTTTCCAAAATGCAGAAGCAGGAGATATTATGGTTCAAAAATCACCAGCATCTACAGTAGGAGACTTAGCTCAAGCTATCAAAGAGCTTTTCAATGCAGATAACGAGATTAAAGTTATAGGAACTCGTCATGGAGAGAAACTTTACGAAACCCTTCTTACAAAAGAAGAACATGTAGTGGCAAAAGACATGGGTGGATTCTACAGAGTGCCTGCTGATAAAAGAGACTTAAACTATGATAAATACTTCGTTGAAGGCGATCAAAAGCTGTCATTTGAAGATGAGTACAACTCTCATAATACAGAAAGGCTTAACATAGAACAGATTAAAGAGAGGTTATTACAACTTGATTATGTTAGAGAAGAACTAGAAAGTTGGGATAAATAATGAAAATATTAGTCACTGGAGCTAAAGGCTTTATAGGAAAAAACTTAATAGCAGAGCTAGGAAATCGAAAATACACTGAGATATTTGAATGTGACAGAGATACGGATCATTCATTGCTTGAAGTGTTCTGTAAAGAAGCTGACTTTGTATTTCATCTTGCAGGGGTAAACCGTTCGAAAGAACAATCGGAGTTCATGGAAGGAAACTTTGGATTTACTTCAGAGTTATTAGATAACCTTAAAAACCATAATAATACAT
>JAWSUU010000261.1:0-2537 GCA_033549325.1 Bacillota bacterium
TTTCCCTAAACTACTGGATTCTAAAGGCCACTGGTCCGAAAGAATTATTTACAAATCAGTTAGTATGAATATAGTCTGTGGAGATCAAAAAGGGAACTTTAATCCTGACAACCATATTACAAGAGAAGAAATGGCAAAAGTGTTAGTAAATGCCTTAGGATTAGAAAATGAGCAAATAGCTGAAATCAAAGACTCAGATACAGTATCAGATTGGGCTAAGGATTATGTAAGACAAGCAGTAGCAGCAAATGCTATGGAATTAGATGAAAAGGGCAACTTTAATCCAAAACAGATGGCTAGTAGAGAAGATGTATTAAAAGCAGCGGCAAAAGTATTTGCTCTTGATGAGACAGATATAGAAATTCAATATGAAGACTTAGAAGAAGTGCCAGCTCATTTAAGAGAAACATTAAGAAAACTTACAGGAGAGGCTATTGTAAATGGATACCCTGACGGTACATTTAAAGTAAGAAACAATGTTAGACGCTGTGAATTTATAAAAATAATATCTGAATATTTAGATAAATAAAAGTAAAGGAGGAGAAATCATGTTAGGTAAAAGAAAAATATTATACTGGACTTTAGTTACTGTTTTAATTCTTTCTTTAATACCAATGAGTATTTTTGCTCAGGGTGGAAATGAAGACAGTGGTGGCAGTAGCAATGCCGAAGAAAAGCCATATATAAAAATCACTACATTTAAACCGAAAGAAGAAACAGAATACAAGTGGACCCTTGATGGAGAATTTACAGATTGGGAAGTAGTAGATATTATATATTCAACAAACTTAATAGTAGAAGGTGAAAGAGAAAAAATTAAAGATGAGCTTAATATTGAGGTGCAAGCAGAACTTAGCATAGGTGCAGCAGATAAATTAATGGTACAGCTAGGATATTCTGAAGAAGTTGAGGAAGGTACCGACTTTATAGTAGTTAAGGAGTTTGATAGCATTCCTTATATAATAATGGAAACAGATGAAGATGAAGGAATACAAACTGTAGGGATTGATTTTAGCTGTGAAGATCTAAAAAGAGAGTATTTTGATGAGATTGATAAATTCAGATTACTAGTACCTTATTTAATAAGTAATGGAAAAACTGGATACGAATTCGATACAAAAACTTTGGTTTTAGAAGAGCATGAAACCTATGCATATACACAAGTTGAATCAGATATTGTAGATATAGTAACTACATATGGAGGAGTATGTGTACCTGATGTTGATGAGTGGTTAATGTTTGAAGATGAAATTCCACTAGGAATTCAAGAAAATTTCTCTATCGAGATGGAAATTCAATCAGGAGAGCCAGAATTACTTGAAGGAAGGATGGTAAACTTTACTGCATATGCTTATCTTGAGAACGATGAAACTTACACTGTACGATATGATGATGTACTAGCTGAATTGAACGTAGAAATTCCTTTGCTCAACTCTGAAAGTGCGTTAGGTAAGACTGGTGAAGAACATGGAAATTCTGATAATCCAGGACAAGGAAACCAAGGTGAGACCGGAAACGATGACCCTAGACAAAGTGATGAAGGGGAAATTGGAAACGATGACCCTGGACAAGGTGATGAAGGGGAAACTGGAAACGACGATCCAGGTCAAGGTGATGAAGGAAATCAAGGAGAAGAGAACAATAGTTTTGAAGAATTCATAGAAGATGAAATAATTCCGCAAGGAATGGTAGGATTGTTTGGATTGTGGTTACCTCCAACAGAAGACAACTTTATTTTAGATAAAAGCTGTAGTCAAATACGATTCTGGGTTATGGAGCAGCTTATGTACCCTGAAATATGGATATTTGAAGAAGAAGATATAGAATTAACAACTGGAGGTGGTATACACTTTAACTCAGGTCCTGTATTAGAAATTGGTACTAGTGAACTTAAGACAAGCACAGGAAATGGAAAACATTCTAAAAACAACATTAAAAACGGTGAAGGAGGATACTACAAATACAATCTTAAAGGTAGAAATTGTCCTACACTTATCGAAGGTAGATATATATTAATGATAATGAATGATGATAAACCTGTATACTTCTCTGAGGGAGTACCAGCTATGCTTAACTTTAGAGTTTTAGAAAGTATTCAGACTGATATTAAATACAGGAATCAAACAGATAATACAGATGCTAGAAGAACTAATATAGGTAGTAACAGATAAAAAATATATCTAAATATAAAAATCAAAAAGCGGGCATTATAAACCCGCTTTTTATATTGGAGTTCAAAAGATTAATAAAAAACCTATATTTTTTATATAAATCAATGCATAAAAATACACGGGTGGGGTATATTATAATCAATTAAAAAATCCTAAGGAGGAAATAAAAATGAGCAAAAAATTTTTTTCTATAATATTAGTAGTTTTGATGATGATAACTTCTGTGATGGTATATGCAGAAGATGGAACAGTAGTAGACATTGCAGTTAATGATGGAAGCTTTACAACATTAGTAGCAGCATTACAAAAGGCTGAATTAGTGGAAGCACTATCAGGAGAAGGACCATTTACAGTATTTGCACCTAC
>JAWSUU010000262.1:0-2521 GCA_033549325.1 Bacillota bacterium
AAATAAAAGACAAAATAAAAAGAGCGGGAAAAGCCCAGGAAGCAGATATAGTAATAACAGAAATCGGCGGTACTGTAGGAGATATTGAAAGTCTGCCCTTCATGGAAGCTATAAGACAGATGAAGCACGACGTAGGTAAAGACAATGTTATATATATCCACGTTACACTTGTACCCTATTTATCAAAAGCCGGAGAACTAAAAACCAAACCAACCCAGCACTCTGTAAAAGAACTTAGAAGTATAGGTATACAACCGGACATATTAGTATGTAGAGCGGAAAGAAGCCTTTCAGAAGGACTAAAGGACAAAATAGCTCTATTTTGCAATGTAGATTCGGATAATGTAATAGAAAATACGGACTCCGACACTCTTTATGATGTCCCACTACTTCTAGAAGAAGAAGGATTAGCATCTAAAGTATGTGCTCATTTAGGACTTGAAGACAAAACTCCTGATTTAGACGAATGGAAAACAATGCTTAAAAAAATGAGGGCAACTGAGGGAAGTGTAAAAATAGGACTAGTAGGAAAATACGTAGAACTAAGAGATGCTTACCTATCAGTAGCAGAAGCACTTTATCATGCAGGAATAGAAAACGGTGTAGAAGTAGACATAGACTGGGTACACTCAGAAGATCTTACAGAAGAAAACTATGAAGAAAGATTAAAAGGATTGGACGGAGTACTTATACCAGGAGGATTCGGAGATAGAGGAATAGAAGGTAAGATTCTCTCTGCAAAATACGCAAGAGAAACAAAAACTCCATTCTTCGGAATATGCTTAGGCATGCAGATGGCTGTAGTAGAGTTTGGAAGGACTTTGCTGGGATATGAAGGAGCAAATAGCTCAGAATTTAACAAAGATACTAAATACCCTGTAATAGATTTGATGCCGGAACAAAAAGACATTGAAGACATGGGAGGAACTATGAGACTTGGACTTTACCCTTGTAAAATTCAGGACAACTCCCACTCAAAAGATTTATATAACGAAGAACTTATATATGAAAGACACAGACATAGATACGAATTCAACAACGAGTACAGAAACAAATTCCAGGAAAAAGGAATGAAATTCATAGGACTATCTCCGGATGAAAGATTAGTAGAAATAGTAGAAATAGAAGACCACCCTTGGTATGTTGGATGCCAATTCCATCCGGAATTCAAATCCAGACCGACCAGACCACATCCTTTATTTAAAGGATTTGTGAAAGCAGCAAAGGATTTTTGTCATTCAGAAGGTACTGAAGAATCTTAAAAAGAAACACTTAAAACCAAGCGATCTTGAAAAAGGTCGCTTTTTATTATATTGTTTTATAGTAAATCTATATATTCATCTGACAGTACATAATCTGGGGAATATTGAGGAACATTCGAAAATAGAACTTCTCACAGACTTCATTAGCCAATCATCCTTCCTTACAGTCGGATTCTTGGAAGTCAGGTTGTATGAGACCTGCCTCTATTTACCTTGTAAATAGGGCTAGGGCTTCAAAACTCGCTGTGCTCAAACATTTCGTTCTAACAATTTTCTCATTTATCCTATATTCCCAACAGATTATTCCCAAGTCATCTTCATACTATAGATTACTATTTCAACAAGATTTAGAAAGTCAAATGAAAACTTATTAAACGAAGGCGCCTTAGGAGGGATTTAATAGAAGCACAGAATAAGTGATGAAACGTTTATGCCGTGCCCACAGTAGGAAATTAATAAGGTTAGAATTTTCAATTAATGATTGAAGTTGACTTGGAGGCATTTTATGTAAAATATTGAATAAATCCATGTCTCTTTAGGTTAAGTTAACACTTATTTAGCGAATCTGCATTAGAGAAGATTAGATAAGAAATACAGAAAAATAGAAGGAATGTTTTGCTTGCACCCACCGAAGGGAATTTGAAGCCCTAGCCATATTTACGAAGTAAATTGTAGCAGGTCTCATGCAAAGCTTTCCCAAGAGATGGAACATCGATTGGTAAGAAAGCGACTGCTAGAATTGTATTTGAACGTTTCATCATATTTTCCAAAATAGTGACCGTCAACTGAACCATTATTCAAACGTATGTAATGTTAATGTAATAAATTTCATCTTTATTCATACTATAATAGAAATAGAAACTAAATATCGAGAACCAAAAATTTACTTATAGAAAGATGATGATAATAATGATTAAAAAACTAACAGTTTTTATAATAATACTCATATTAGCAATCGGTACCCTTGCATATGCAGGGGACTTTGACGATATAAAAGATACAAAATACGAAGAAGCAGTAGAATTCTTAGCAGCTTACGAAGTTATCAACGGCTTTGGAGACGGCACCTTTAGACCTGACGAGCCCGTAACCAGAGGACAGATGGCTAAGATGATAACCATAGTCCTAGGATACAAAGATTTCACAGAAAATTTAGGAAGTACTTTTGCCGACACGGATGGTCACTGGTCTGAACCTTACGTAGAAGTAGCAAACAGCTTTGACATAGTGATAGGCTACGACGAAGACACCTTTGGTCC
>JAWSUU010000263.1:0-2521 GCA_033549325.1 Bacillota bacterium
GTATTTGTTTTCTTGCAAAGACATTGTACCACAGAAGGTTTGGGGTCCTCAATTTTCATTTAAGTTTACAAAACGTAATAAGAAATACGGAGGAATTAAATGAAAGCTGAAATACTATGCATAGGAACAGAATTACTTCATGGAGATATTGTTAATACAAATGCAAAAAATATATCTTTAAAATTAGCAGAATTAGGAATAGATGTATACTACCACAGTGTAGTAGGGGACAATCCTCAAAGAATAAAACAAGCTTTTGAACTGGCTTTAAATAGAGTAGATATTGTAATAACTACTGGAGGATTAGGACCTACCCAGGATGATATAACAAAAGAGATAGCAGCTCAATATTTTAAAATTAATATGAAATATAATGAAGAAAGCTACCAGCATGTAAAAAGTATTTATAAAAGGCTAAAAAAAGATATGCCTGAAAATAATATGAGACAGGCTTATTTTCCTGAGGGATCTATAATACTTGAAAACATATGCGGTACTGCTAATGGATGCATAGTAGAAAAAGAAGGTAAAATAGCTATATTAATGCCGGGACCTCCTGTAGAAATGAACACAATGCTTGAAAGAAAGGTTTTGCCTTACTTAAAGGAAAAATCTGATGGGGTTGTAGTAGGAGAAAAAATCATCGTAACGGGGTTAGGGGAGTCTACTGCTGAAACAATGATAATGGATTTAATAAAGGCACAAACAAATCCTACAATAGCTCCTTTTGCAGGAAAGGGAAGAGTTGTATTTAGAATAACTGCCAAAGCAGAAAATAAAGAAAAAGCTAAACAATTAATTAAACCTGTAAGAGAAGAACTGTTGAAAAGATTTGGTAAAAATGCATATCCTATTGATGAAACTTCAATAGAAAAATATATATCTCAGAAACTTTTAGAAAAAAACCTTACAATTGCTACCGCTGAATCCTGTACCGGAGGATTGATAGCATCAAAACTAGTTGACTATCCAGGAATTTCAAAAGTTTTTAAAGAAGGATTTGTAACTTACAGTAATGAATCAAAAATTAAAAGATTAAATGTAAAAGGAAAAACCCTTGAAAAATATGGTGCTGTGAGTAGTGAAACAGCTGAAGAAATGGCGAAAGGAGCAGCACTTGCGGCAGATACAGATATAGGATTAGCAGTAACGGGTGTAGCTGGTCCAGATGGCGGAACTCCTGAAAAACCTGTAGGATTAGTTTATATAGCTATTTATTATAAAGGACAGTCCTACGTTACAGAGA
The DNA here is from genome assembly GCA_033549325.1 of Bacillota bacterium. Lineage (GTDB taxonomy): Bacteria > Bacillota > Clostridia > Tissierellales > Dethiosulfatibacteraceae > UBA8670. Next base: position 1,247 of record JAWSUU010000263.1, read on the forward strand.
CTAATTATCCTGGAGGAAGAAATATTATTAGAGAAAGATCTGCCAACTATGCATTTGATTTTTTGAAAAGAAGAATACTAAGTTAAAAAAATAACAATATTTATAAAAAAATAATGATTTATGTTTAATAATACTATATAATGGGATAGAATTTAGATTAGAAATAAAAGGAGGTAGGGTATTTTACCCGTAATATTATGAGTAAAAATATTAAAATACTAATAGCTGTAGTTGTAGTTGCAGCTGTAGCTGTAGGGGGATATTTTTTAACAAAAGATGAACCTTTTCAAGAAGCTGATGCTTTCGACATGATGAAAAACTACTACAAAGAAAGCATGAACATTACTTCTATGGACGAAGATGTTACTTTTTCTATAAGTATTGACAGTCAGGATCCAAATATAAAATCCGTACAAGACATACTAGAGGAAGTAGAGTTTCAAATGAACATTAAAGAAACTTTAGAGCCTATCAAAGTTCAGATGGACTTAGGAGTAATATATCAAGGAGAAGAATCATTAAATCTTAATATGTTTATTGATGATGAAAAGATGGTGTATGATGTTCCCTTTATCTATGACAAGGCTTTCTATATGAGTTATGAAGATTACAATGAATTTATGGAAAAGCAGGGTTTGTCGGGACAATCATTAAATATGAATGAAATAATGGATAAAGCAATGGAATTCCAAAAAGAGTTTTATTCTTTAGAAGGTGTTGAAGGAATTGAAGATTTAGATTTCGAAAAATACGAAAATATAATGAGAGAAAACCTTCAAGGAATACTTGTGAAGGGTGAAAAGTTTGATGTTGTATTAAACAAAGATGAAGATGATACAATTGAATGTCAGGAATTACTACTAACATTTAATGATGATCAAGCCGTAGATTTTCTTATACCTTTACTTACAGAAGCTAAAGATGATGAATCTATGAAAAATCTGATAATAGCTAAGGCAGAAGTATATGTAGATTTTATGAAATCTTTTTACAGTGATGAATTTTATGAAACTGCCGGTATAGAAAATCCTTATGCTGAAATAGAAGAAGCAATTGATGAAATAGAAACAAATTACAGTCAGGGAATTGAAGATGCAATCCTAGAACTTGAAAAAATAAAAGCAGAAGAGCACCAGTACTTTACAACTATAAATAAAATGGGTATTGATAAAGATGGTATGATGAGATATTGGAATATGGAACTTACATTATATCCTAAGGAAATTCCAGAAGGTGAATACGGTGTTGACATAACAAGAGTAGATTATAAAATGG
>JAWSUU010000264.1:0-2502 GCA_033549325.1 Bacillota bacterium
GGTTCCTCCCAAAATACAACCTCTTTCTCATGAAAATAAATTAATAATTGGTGTAGGACCTTTGACTGGTACTTTATTTCCAGGTTCCGGAAGAGTAAATTTCTCGGCTAAATCACCACAAACAAATAGTTTGGGAGATTCTAATGCGGGAGGATTTTTCGGATCTGAAGTTAAATTTGCAGGTTATGATCAAATAATAATTGAAGGAAAATCACAAAATAGAATTTATTTATTTATAAAGAATGATGAAGTATTTTTCAAAGATGCTGACAAAATAATAGGAAAAGATATTTTTGAGACTCAAAAGATCATTTTAGAAGAATTAGGAGATAATAGGGTACAAGTAGCATCGATAGGACCTGCAGCAGAAAATGGAGTTAAATATGCTGGAATATTTTGTAATTTAGTAAGAGCTGCAGCAAGAACTGGAATGGGTTCTGTTTTAGCTTCTAAAAACGTTAAAGCAATTGCAGTAAGAGGCACCTTAGATTTAAAAGCAGTGAATCCTCAAAAATTTATGAAAATAATTAAAAAAATAGATGAAGATATTATTAATCATTATGAATATGAACCAAGAAAAATGCTTGGAACAACTAAATTAGTACATGCCTTAAATGAAGCAGGATGTTTAGCAACTAGACATTTTCAAACTGGACGGTTTGAATTTGCTGAAGAGGTTAGTGGAGAATATTTAGCTGCAAAGTATAAGAAAAAATCTAAGGCTTGTTTTGCCTGTACTATACCATGCAGTAGATTTTTTGAAATTGACAATGGAATTAGAAAAGGTTTGAAAAGCGAAGGACCAGAATTTGAGGGACTTGCTGGTTTTTCTTCAAGAGTTGGAGTTGGAAGTATTGAAGAATCCTTAAAAGGTGTTGACATGTGCAATAGATACGGACTTGACGTGATTACTACCTCTGAGTGTATTTCTTTTTCAATGGAACTATATCAAAGAAAAATTATTGATAAAGAAGATACCGGCGGTTTAGATTTAACTTGGGGTAATAGTGAATCTGTACTGGAATTAATTAATCAAATCTCTAATAGGCGGGGATTTGGAGATATTCTTGCAGATGGAGTAGTAAAGGCAGCAGAGAGAATTGGCAGAGATAGTAAAAAATATGCTATGCATGTAAAAGGTCTTGAAATTTTTCAAGCTGATCCTAGAGGATTGAAAGGTTATGCATTAGGAGTATCGGTAGCATCGAGAGGAGGAGATCATTTAAGATCTGAACCATCCTTTGAATTTACGGAAGACCCAGAAGAGGGAATAAAAAGATTTGGAGCAGCTGAATCAGCATTTAGATTGGAGTATAAAGGAAAGGGTAGAGTTGTTAAGTTCTTTGAGGAAAGAAGTGCATTAGCCGATTGTTTGAATGTATGTAAAAATACTTTAACAAACATGGAAATTCTGTCTTTTGATGAGGCAGCGGAACTACTTGAAGCGTTAACAGGAAGGAAATTTACGAAAAAAGAAATTCAAAAATGTGCAGAGAGGTTGGTTAATTTAGAAAGACTTTATATTAACGGTTGTGGTATGAATCGTAGAAATGATTATTTACCGGAGAGGTTTTTAAAAGAACCTCTACCACAAGATTCTGGACCTTCTTCAGGGAGTGTTGTAGAGCTTGATTATATGTTGGATGAGTACTATGAAAGCAGAGGATGGGATGTTACAACGGGTATACCAACTAAGAAAAAGTTAAGAGAGTTGGGATTAGAATAAATGGAAGGGTATATATATATAGAGTATTATGGAACAATAAGATTAATTTTTAATAAAAAAGAGGAAATAATAAGAATAAATAAATCTATAAAACTAGAAGATTTCATTAAAAAAATTGATCAAATACATCATAAGGATTTGATAAGTCGATCTTCAAAGCTTAATTTTTACTACTATGAAGAGAAGGGGGATAAATTTTTAATATTAAAGTATCCGAAGGATAAAGAGTCAATAATTAAGATTGGTAGCAAAATAAAAATTTTTAATACTTTAACACTGGGTTAAAAATAAAAAAACTTCCAATTGCAAATTATATTTGGAAGTTTTTTTATTAAATATAGTCATAAACCTATAAAATTAATTTATATTTTTTACCTCATTATTTTCTTTACAAAATTCAATTTACCTTTATATGGTGGGTAAATATATCTGATATCAAACCGGGTAGATTTTTTCATAATGCTTTTTTTATGGGAAAAAGTTATGAAGCTTTCTTCGCCGTGATATGATCCCATACCTGAATTTCCAGTACCTCCAAAAGGAAGTCTTGGAGAAGATACATGAGATATAGTATCATTGATACATCCGCCACCGAAAGGTATTTCATCCTCTATTTTTTTCTGCAGTTGCTTATTTTCACTAAATAAATAAAGAGATAAGGGTCTAGGTCTATCCTTTACGACACTTATTACCTCATTAATATCACTGTAAGTGAGTACTGGTAGAATAGGACCAAATATTTCCCTCTTCATTACTTCATCATCCCAGGTTATATC
>JAWSUU010000265.1:0-2490 GCA_033549325.1 Bacillota bacterium
CTATTATTTTAATCAAAATTATACTCCTTTAAGTATATATTATTTTATTTGCATATTAATTATACCATATGAATAATTCAAATCATTAGTTTTAATACTTTTAGTTTAAAAAAACCACGAAATTTAAAATTCCGTGGTTCCTAATTGTGCTATTAATAATTTAATGTTCTTGGTAAAGAATCTGCTTCTTTTACCCATTTTTGTATTTGTTTTTCAGTAGGTAGTTTTCTTACTAATTTCTTCTCTTCATTAATTTCTACCATTTTATTGTAGAGGTTTTCAGGATTTCTCTGTGCTAATTCCGGTATTGTGTCTACTCCTGAAGCTTCTAATAATTCAGCATATTCGCCGCCTACACCTTTTATTCTCATAAGATCGGCATGATTTGCCCATTTAAGAATTAGTTTTTCTGAAAGATCTACTTTTACCGCTAATTCTTTTCTGCCCTTTTTACTAGCACAAACTTCTAGCAAATTTTCAATTGAACTTACACCAGCTTCCTTTAATTTTTCTTCATATGCCGGGCCTATTCCTTCAATTACACTTAATTTTGCCATATAATCCTCTCCTTTAAAATTTTAAGTTATTCCGTCCCTAAAATTAGTGAAGTATATAACTATCTTATTAGAATTATACCACTTTTAAGCTTAAATATACATTTATTTTTTTATCTTTTATCTTTACCTTTTGCCGGTTCTATTACAATAGGTCTACCTTTGATCTGATTGTTCCTCATAATAGTTAGTACTTCTCGTGCATTTTCTCTAGGAACTTCTACAAAAGTATACTTATCAAAAATATCTACTGTACCAATAAGTTTTCCTGACATTTTAGTTTCCCCGGCTATAGCTCCAACAATGTCTCCAGGTCTTACGCTATCTTTTTTACCAACATTGATAAACAATCTTACCATTCCCGGTTCTGCTCCTGTATCACCAAATACATCTGATGATTCTTCTTGCTCTTTTACTTCTTCATCTTTATCTACATACATCTTAATCATAGCTGCTGCTATATCAACTGATGTAATATCATCGTCCATTATTTGATCGACTATATCTAGATATTTTCTTAAATCTTCTTTTTTTACTGCTTTCTTTATTTCTTTTTTAAAGTCTCTAATTCGTAATTCTTCTATATCTTTAGCTGTTGGTATTTGCTGAAGATGAATTTTTGTGTTTGTATATTTTTGTATTCCTTTTAAAGAATATATTTCTTTTCTTCCTGATACGAAGGTGAAAGCCTTACCCACTCTTCCAACTCTACCTGTTCTACCAATTCTATGAACATAGTATTCCTCATCTTGAGGTACATCGAAGTTGAAAACTGCTTCTATATCATCTACATCGATTCCTCTAGCTGCTACATCTGTAGCTATAAGAACATCTATAATGCCTTTTCTAAATGCATTCATAACTCTTGTTCTTGTAGTCTGTCTCATATCTCCGTGAAGACCCTCAGCTGAATATCCTCTTGACTGCATCTGTCCTGCTAATTCGTCTACTTTTCTTTTAGTATTACAAAATACTAATGCTAGTTTTGGATTATGCATATCTATTAGTCTACTCAATACATCCAGTTTCATGTTGTTTCTAACTTCAAAATAATACTGTTCCACACTAGGTACAGTAAGTTTTTTATGTACTACTTTTACTAATTCCGGATTATTTTGATATTTTTTGGTAATCTTTAAAATTTCTTTAGACATAGTTGCTGAGAAAAGAACAGTTTGTCTTTTCTGTGGTACGTCTTTCAAAATAGTTTCTATATCTTCTCTAAAACCCATGTTTAGCATTTCGTCAGCTTCGTCGAGAACCATCATTTTTAGATCTTCCATTTTAAGAGTATGTCTTCTCATATGGTCCATTACTCTTCCCGGAGTTCCTACTATAATTTGAGGTTTTCTTTTTAATGCCTTTATTTGCCTAATTATAGGCTGTCCTCCATAGATAGGCATAGCTTTAATACCTTTTTTGTATTTGCCATACTTATTAATCTCATCACTTGCCTGTATTGCAAGTTCTCTAGTTGGACATAAAACTAAAACCTGCATGTTCTCTATATTTTCATCTATAGATTCAAGAGCTGGTATTCCAAAAGCTGCAGTTTTTCCTGTTCCTGTCTGGGAGTGTCCTATTACATCTTTCCCTTCCATGATAAGTGGGATACTTTTCGTTTGAATTGCTGTAGTTTCTTCAAAGCCCATATCCTCAACGCCTTTTAATATTTCCTTTGATATTTGTAACTGTGAAAATTTGATTTTTTCCATTTAAATAATTACTTCCTTCCATTTATTTCATTTATTTATTTTTTATCTATATTATCTAAAATACATTCTTCTAAATAAGCGACTTTTAATTATAACAGAGTTTAAGTGATTATAACAGAAGTATTTTAAATAAATTAAAAATAGCTTTAATTGAAATAGTAAACGCAAATATATTTTGCATTTAGTATGGCAAATAATATTTTCCCAGTATTTGCGTTTAG
>JAWSUU010000266.1:0-2484 GCA_033549325.1 Bacillota bacterium
AGAATCTTTTATTACCATTAGGTCGTTGATGTTGGATTCAATTTTAGTTTTTGTAATAAATTCAACTGTGTCTATTTTTTGCTTTTGCTCTGATACTACCAGCCTTTTCGCCGTCTCTAGTTCCACTCCAGATATATAATCCACCAAAAGAAAGATACCTATTGCTGCAGGTATAAATGCTGCAAGAAAAATTTTTAATATATTGATTGCATCTAGCTTTTCCGGTTTTTTAAACATTAAAATAGCTCCTAGTTCTTTAATATTTTAATTATAACATATATTGTTGTTTTATTTTGACTAATCTGTAAATTATTTTTGTTAAAGTGTCAAATTTATCAAATTAAAGTGGTTTATTTTACATTTATCTATATTTGTTATCGGCTAGGCATTTTTATTCTTAAGGATAAATTGAGAATATCTTCATTCATGGGAGCTATTCTATAGCATCAAAAATATCAAGAATTGTTTCTAAACTATTATTTAAATTAGAAATTTCTTTTTCCGATAGGCTTTGAATTTTTTTGTAGAAGGCATTTCTTATATCTTTTCTTTCTTTAGACATAGTACTACGTCCTTTTTCAGTAATTGTAAGGATGATACTTCTTCGATCTTTTGGATTAATCTTTCTTTCAAGGTACCCTTGTTCTATTAAATCATTGGATAATTTGGTGAAATTCGACTTTTTTATATTGAGTTTTTCTATGTAGTATTTCATAGGCATACCGTCTTTATTTCTTACTCGTATTAAAAGATTCATTTTTTGCCTGCTTAGACCACCGTTTTTTATACCTGAAAAGACCCTTCTTTGTAGGTAGGGTATGTTTTCTATTAGTCTATCTGCAAGTTCTAATTTGTCTTTTATGTTGTTTAGGTTGTTTTTCTTCACAAAAGTCCTCCAAATGTAAAAATTCTTCCCCAAAAGGGCTATTTATCAATAGTTATATTATATAATTATTATATAGTATAACTATATTTTTGGCTATTGTAAAGGTGGATATAGCATATTATTTTTTTATTATGTCATTACGACACAAGGAGGAATCTTAAAAGCAAAGACCCTCCGGCTATAGCCTCTGGGTGACATACAAAAAAAGATGATCCTATTTAAACACCATCTTTTTAAAAATTTCAAAAGGAACTCATCGCCACCGTACCTTACTACATAATCTTCATCTCTAATAGAAGATCTAACTATCTCTACAAATTTTATTAAAACTTTATCACCTGTTAAATGTCCGAATTTATCATTAATTTTTTTAAAACAATCTAAATCCATTAGTACTAAATGACCTTCAAATTCATCCAAATTTCTTTCAGACCATTGGTCTAAAAACATTCTAGAGTAGGCTCCCGTCAGAGAATCCGTATTAACATGGGTTTCATATTGGTTTCTCTCATCTACAGCTCTATCCAATAGTCTTTTAGCATTAGCTATTATAAATTTATTTGATATATAGGCTAAGGCAATTAGACCGATAAATAATCCTAAAGCATTATAAATAATTATATTCTTTAAATCCGAATATAAGTCTTCGTCTGCTATTTGAAAACGAAGATATTTATCAGTGTCCATCAGTCTATTATCTTTGAATCTTCAAAAATAGGAGAATATACAGCTGCTATATTTCCTGAATCATTTAATATTACTTCTATTTCCATGCTTTTAGAATGCTTACTTTCATTAATCAAATCAAGATCAATTTCTCGTGTTTTGTTACTATTTTATCTTCTACTGTCCGTACTGCTCCTAGAGAATTTTTTAGAGCCTTTACTCCGTCAGCATACAAGTCCTTGGTATAATTTTGTAATTCTTCGAAAGTAATTTCTCCTCTGTAATATTCAGATATTTTTTTCTTATCATAGTACGACTGGACATACTTTCAGCTCCAGTTTTACAAGACTCTATGTAATTATCTACTGACAGTTCTTTGCTATCGGCAAGGGTTATGAAAATTTCCTGCTTACTCTTTTTCAGTTCAGAATTAATTGGAAGATATATTAAAATCTAAACTATTAAAATGTTTGAAATTAAAAAAGATAATATAAATAATTTTGCTCTTTTTATACTCTTATCCATTAAAGACTCCTTAAAAATAGTATTTATTAACTAACAAGTTCTTTGCAGTATAAAAGGAAACACTGGAGTAAATACTTTTACAAGTGTTTCCTACATTATAATTGCCACTATTAGTATTAGGTGCTTTTAAAAAAATCTTTCCTAAAAATGGCTATTTTCTATTAGTTATATTTTATAACTGTTATATTGTATAACTATATATTTTTTTATAATATAAGAAGAGAAATATTATATTATTTTTGGATCTTTGGACAAAAGACTCTAATTGCAACGGCATGAGGAGTCTTAAAGATAAGACTCCTCATTTTATTCGGAGTGACAATTGAAATGATAAAGTAGGGAAACCAATTTCTTGGCTTCCCCCTTATCAAACCGCACGTGCCCTATTAAGGCATACGGCTTACCAA
>JAWSUU010000267.1:0-2469 GCA_033549325.1 Bacillota bacterium
ATCTGGTTCATCAATTTGCGGGTTATTGGAACGCAAATAGTCATTTATGTCTGAAAGTCCTCCTTGAAGTTTTCTCTCACTAGTTAAAACATTTTGCAAATAACTCATATACGTGTTGTCTTCAATTAAAGATTTTGAAACAATATATTTGAATTTATCAATATTTTCTAAATCATTTTTTGCAATTTTCAATTCATAAAAATCTCCATCCAAGTTGATAAATCCTAGATTAATAGCAGCTTCAATGTTATTATTAAAGCTATCAGTTTTGAAAATATTTGGAACTAGATATTCTTTTAGCAACTCATAATTATTTATCCCCTCTTTAATATGTAAGCATATTAACCGAACTCTATCTGGTGTAGCTCCTGGAATAATTTTAACTTTCATAATATCTCAACCTCGTTTCTAAATTTATTATATTTTGATGATTTTTTAATTCATCTTCTAATTTAGGTCTATTTCTTCCCTCTGTATTCTTTTTAAAGCATAGAATCGTATTGTAATTATCAAAAACGTTATAATTATCATAATAATATTTTAAAGTGTAATCACTTATAATGAACATATTCAAATATGGTTCTAGAAATTTTAAGTCAATAGAAGATTCTACTATATTTAAAAGATAATGATTATTTGTATTTAATTTTTTTATGAATTCTAAGTTTTTCTTGCTTACATGAATAGCTAGCTTCATATTCTCTGATAATATATCTATTAATTCTGCTAATTTTTCTTTATTATTATCATTATATATGACACCTAATTCATTATATCCACAAATTTTTTCCATATATCTCTTTTCTTTTCTGCTATTTCTATTAGTATAAAATCCTGGATTTTTATCTGTTGACTGAATATCCATTCCGCATTTTGGACATCCATTACATAGATATGCAGCATTTTCAAAGGATTTAATTAAATATTCTGATATACACTCAGATTTATAATTATCTAAGTAATTTTTAAAGTTTCTTTGGGAATTTTTTTCTCTTTCTGAAATAGGGTGTAATTTTTCAATAACTTCATTTTCTATTATATTCATTCTATCAGTAACATTTCTTTTTAACTCTATAGTAAATTCTTTATTATTAATATCAAGTATTTTTATAAATCCTGCTTTATGCATGGTTAATATAACATATTCATTCCATGAAAGATTTTTAGAACCTGTAATATCATTATGTAAATATGTGGGTGTTGTATTAGAATTAATAATATATCTTTGGGATGAGATTCTAGTAGCACAATTAATCATACTAAACCATCTATCTAAGAATTTTTCATCAGATATAGTGTTATTTGTAAATATTTTATAATCTTCTGATTTATTTAATAGAACTAACCCTAAGCTACATAAACCATCTCTACCACCTCGTCCAACTTCCTGATAGTAATCCTTTAAATTATCAGGAATTTTGAAATGTAAAACTGAACGTATATTTGACTTATCTACTCCCATGCCAAATGCAGAAGTGGCTACTATTATGTCTAATTCGTTATTATTCCATAAATCTATTATATTTTCACGTAAACTTGTAGACGTTTTCCCTGTGAAAGTTGAGACCTTATTATATTTTAATTTACTAGTTATAAAATTTTTAATACTTTCTGCATCATCTGGTTTTCTAACATAAACAATAGAAGGCTTTGGAATTACTTTTAATAGTTCATAAAATCTCTTGGTTTTTGCTTCGTCATTTCTGAATTCCATGATATCAAACACTAGTTCATTTCGTAGTCTATCTTCATTAAACTCATAAAATATATCATCTTCACTACCGAACAAATTTTTTATTAACTCTCTATCTTCACTGGTTAAAGTTGCAGATAGTAAAAGAGTAGTTATTTTATTATTTATCATTTTTAATTTTTTAATTACAATACTCAATAATTGAAAATCAGTTCTAAAAAAGTTGCCCCAACTTGAAATAAGATGACATTCATCAATAACAAAATTATCTAAAAATTTTTCTTGAGCTATATTAATTAAAACTTCTCTGAATTTACCTTTCACAATAGTTTCAGGTGATACATACAAAAGCTTTAATTTTTTATTATGAATTTTTTCTTCAATATCTGAAAAATCATTAGAATCTGAAGTATAATAAGCTATTTCATCTTCACCATAAAAGTTTTTATAATTTCTATACTGATCTAGTGTTAGAGCTATAGTTGGCATAACTACTATAGTTAACCCATTAGAGTTTTTTGATTTCGCAATTCCAATAATACTTTTTCCTGATCCAGTTGGCATTGAAACTAATGCTGTAGATCCTTCTTCAATTAAAAGAGCAGCATTTAAAGTCTTTTTTTGCTCAATAGATTTGTAATAATTATATGAAAATTCTTTCTCAAACCAATTATCTGCTTCTAAATTCTTGCCTGAATTTATAAAATTATGGGAGTCATAAATTTTTTCAAATGATTCTAATATTTTATCCTCTGTATAAATTGTGAAACTGTTAT
>JAWSUU010000268.1:0-2453 GCA_033549325.1 Bacillota bacterium
TGCTGATAATTTCCTTTTCATCTTCTTTTATGTATAAACCATTTTCTACCAATATCTTGCCTCCCACCATAACCATATCTATATCTGAACTCAGCCCAGTATGAACTATGTTTGCTATAACATTTTCTTTAAATAAAGGTATATAATTTGGTTTATTACAATCTAATAAAACCAAGTCAGCAATTTTTCCTTCTTCGATTGATCCTAATTCTTTTTCAATGCCTAATGCCTTTGCCCCATTAATTGTAGCCATTTCAAGCATCTTTTCTGGTTTTGGTTCAGTAGCTACATTATTTTTTATCCTATATGCCATTAGTCCTGCCTTCATCTCTTGAATTATATCATGACTAAAATTATCCGTTCCCAATGCTACATTTATACCTTCTTTAAACATTCCTGCAAGTGGAGCAGTAAAACCTCTCTTAGAATAAATTACTGGACAATGCGCCATGTTAGCTCCATACTTTGCTAATAATTTCATATCTTTATCTTCTAAAAATGTAACATGTGCACCTATCCGTTCCTAAAATTCATGCCTTGTTAATTATTCTTTTAATTCCTCAGTTAACTTTATTATTTCATCTATCAAGTTTCCAATATATTCTATTGTATTTAACAAGGGTGTTTCTGTTGTAATATCCACTCCTGCCATTTGAGCTAATTCAATTGGTGATTTAGTTCCACCAGCTTTTAAGACCTTAATCCAATCATCTAATGCACTTTGCCCCTCATTTAACACTCTTTTGCTTACTTCTGTTGCAATAGTTAGTCCAGCACTGTAGTTATATGAATGTAATCCATTATAATAATGGTGCTGTCTCATCCAAGTAAGTTCTGCGCCTTCATTAATTCTTACAGAATTTCCCCAAAACTTCTCTAAAGTCTCTCTCTTAAGCCTGTTTAGTGTTTCTGCTTGTACTGATCCGCCTTCATCTATTTTTCTATAAACTTCTCTTTGATAATGTGCTTCAAGTAAATGTGTAACAAAATTATGATAGTAGGTTCTACTTACAACAGATGAAAGTGCCCATCTTTTTAATCTCTTATCATCAGTATTTTTCATGAGATAATTTGCCATAAGCATTTCATTCATTGTAGAAGGGGCTTCAAGAAAATATGTTGATGCTAAATAATCAAATATATTTTGATTTTGTTGTGACAAATAATAATGCCCCGCGTGACCTAATTCATGAGCTAGCACGAAGACTTCTCTCATTCGGTTTGTCCAGGAAATTAATACAAATGGATGTGAACCATAAGGGCTATAAGAAAATGCTCCAGTAGATTTACCCTTGTTTTGAACAAAGTCTACCCATCTCTCATCGTAGGTTCTTTTCACAAGGTTTAAATAATTATCTCCCAAAACTGATAAGGCTCCTTCAACATATTCTCTAGATTCTTCAACAGTTATTTTGGGTTCGAATTCTGGATCTACCTCCAATTTTAAATCTAAGAAGGTCATCTCGTCTAAACCATGAATTTTTTGAAGCAACTTGGCAAATTTTCTCATATGAGGAGCCAGATGTTCCATAATTAAATCAATTTGTCTATTGTATAATTCTTGATCTACTTTTTGGTCGAATAACAAAAAATCAATTACAGAGTCAAAACCTCTTAAGTTTGCCATGGTCTTGTTTTTCTGTACATGAGTCTGGTATGTAGCGGCTATTGTATGATTGTATTCTCTTAACTTCTTAGAAAAAGCTTCAAATGCAGCGTGTCTAAGTTTTGTGTCATTTTCGTATTCCCATTCACCTTCAAACAAGCCAAAGGATAGGGGATATTCTTTATCATCTACAGTAAATGTACCAAAATCCATATCTACTAATTTTGCTCTGTTGTATATTTCAAAGGGAGCATTTAATGTGTTAGATAAGGATGATAATGCTTTTTCTACTTCTGGATGCAATGCATATTTTTTGCTTCTTATTATATTCTTTAAATAATTTTTATTTTCAGTAGATTTCTCTATAGCTTTTAGAATTATATCTTCATCCAACTCCATGATTTCCGATTGAACAAAGGATATTCTGCTTTGAATTCTTGAAGATATACTTAATAATTTCATTTGCCTTGTTTGGTTTTCTATATTAGATTGATCTACTGAAATAGAAAAATAAGAGTAAAATTCTGTAGCATTAGATAGTTCATACAAAGTTTTCAACTTATCTAGACAAGAGTTAACAGTGTCAGAATCCTTTAATTTTCCTTTGTACTCCCTTTCCAGTTCTATTGATATATTCTCTGCTTCCTTAACTGCTTGTTCAAAATCCTCTTCTGTTTTGTATATTGATGTTAAATCCCAAGTAAGTTTTTCATCTACTTCTTTTCTTTCCAACAATACCTTTGCCATTATACACCCTCCTTAAATTAATTTGCGTTTTGTAAACTTAAATGAAAATTGAGGACCCCAAACCTTCTGTGGTACAATGTCTTTGCTAGAAAACAAATAC
>JAWSUU010000269.1:0-2393 GCA_033549325.1 Bacillota bacterium
TTATCAAGTAAAATTTAAATAAGAATAAGAAAACGATTACAGGAGGAAGAAAATGAAAAGATTTTTAATTATTGTATTAATTTTAGGATTATTACTTACTGGTGCAGTAGGATGTTCTGGTGGAAATGCAGATGAAAATGGAGAAGCTTCATTAGATTATCCAAAAAGACCAGTAGAGATGGTGGTACCATTTGGTGAAGGTGGAGCAAGTGATACATTTGCAAGAAAATTTGCAGACCTAATGACAAAAGATATGCCTGAGCCTTTACAACCAGTTAATAAAAGTGGTAGTGGCGGACTAATAGGTATGGTATATGCAGCTCAACAGGAAAACGATGGATACACCTTATTGGAGATTACTCCATCTCATGTAATAGCAGATGTATTAAATAGCAGTGAAGATGTAAAACTACTTGAAGATTTCGAACCATTGGCAAGAATACAGCAGGATATATACATACTATCCGTGCCAGAGGAAAGCAGATTTGAATCTTTTGAAGAAATTGTAGAGTACGGTCAAGAAAATGAAGTTACTTTTGCAGGAATAAGCCCAGGTGGACTGGATGATATGACTTTAAATGCTCTGGGAGATGCAACTGGAATTAATTTAAAATTTATCCCATATAAATCAGGATCAGAAGTTAAAGCAGCAGTATTAGGCGGGGAAGTAGATATTTATTTAGATAAAATAATTTCAGCAATTAATTATATTAAAGAAGGCAAGATAAAACCGGTACTGGTTTTAAATGATAAAAAACTAGATCAGGTAGAAGAATTGGCAGATGTCCCAAGTAGTGTAGACTTAGGTTATGATGTAACAATAGGATCATTTAGAGGATTCGTAATTAAAAAAGGAGCACCGCAGGAAGTAAAAGATTATTTAATTGAAAAAATGTATGAAACATATGAAACTCAAGAATATAAAGATTTCGCAGAACTAAATCTTGTGAATTTAAGAGAAGGATATTTAGGACCAGATGAATTTGCAGAATTTTTACAAGAAAACTATGAAATGTTTGACCAGGTAGCACAGAAAGTAGGATTAAAATAATAAAATTTGTAGAAATTAAAATGGCTGCAAATAACAGCAGCCATTTTATTAAAAAAGGAGGTTTAATTTATGGGTGAAATATTATTTCATATATTTTTATTGGGTGTTTTAGCTATATTTGGAGTTAGCGCTACAGATATAAACACAGCTAGAGCTAATGATCCACTTGGTCCAGCAGGCTTTCCTGTTATAATTATTGTTTTTATATCACTACTTCTAGTAATTTCTCTTGTAAAAACAATAAAAAAATATAAAGAAACACATACACATATGAAAATTACAGCAACAGGATTTAAGAGGATAATAGCATTATTAGTTTCATTAATAGTGTTTGTATTCACTACAAATAAAATAGGATTTATTATATCTATATTCATATTATTTATAGCGATGTTTAACATAATGGGACAAAAAGGCAAGAAAGGTATACTTTTATCTATAGCATCTTCAATCGTTATTATTTCACTTTTTGCTGTAGTGCTGAGTGTTCCTTTACCGAGAGGTCTTGGAATATTTAAAGAACTTAGTTATTTAATTTATTAGGAGGTTAATTATGGATTTTAGTTTGTTATCAGAAGCATTTTTAAATATATTGGCACCTTCTAATTTATTACTCGTATTAGGAGGAATGCTTTTAGGAGTATTTTTCGGAGCACTTCCAGGTATTAGTTCTTCTATGGGTATTGTTTTAATGATGCCTTTTACGTACTACATGGGAATAATACCATCTATTATTTTGTTAGTAGCACTTTATGCAGGTTCAGCTTATGGAGGATCAATAACAGCAATACTATTTAACACTCCAGGTACACCTGAAGCAGTAGCAACTACATTTGATGGATATCCATTAGCACAAAAAGGAAAAGCCGGAAGAGCTTTAGGATTAGCTGTAAGTTCATCAGCTATTGGAGGAATAGTAGCAGTTCTTATAATGTTAGTTCTTGCGCCACCTATGTCAAAAGTAGCTTTAGAAATACAAAGTGCTGAATACTTCGCATTAACTGTATTAGGAATTGTTTGTATTGCGGGAATTGGATCAAAAAATATCGAAAAATCCTTGATTACTGGAGGGCTTGGAATTCTTATAGCGATGATGGGTCTAGACCCTATGACAGGAGTTACAAGATTTACTTTCGGAGATGTAAGATTATTGAATGGTATAGAATTTATTCCTGTTATGATTGGAGCATTTGCATTAGCAGAAGTACTAAATAAATTATCAGAATCATTAGAAACTGGATTCAACACAGAAGGAACAAAAATATCTTTAGAAGCATTAAAATTAAAAGATTTATTAATGCACAAAATTGTGTTGATAAAATCAGCATTAATAGGTACAGTA
>JAWSUU010000270.1:0-2345 GCA_033549325.1 Bacillota bacterium
AGACCTGAGCATATGAGTATTAGAAAATTTTACTTGGAATTACTTATAGCCTATTACAAAATAGTAATGAGGCCTAAACATATAATTGCTCTAATTAAAAAGCATGGCATTAAGTCTAATTTGAAAATGTTAATTGGAAGTAGCTTTGTAAGTCTTCAATACATCAAAAAGATAGTAAGAGGATACTGATGAAAAAAATATTACTTATTCAACCAAGTCCATATGATCAAAACCATAATCCTATAAAAAAGAAAAAATTATATTTTGTTGGTTTAGCTATGCCTCTTTTAGCTGCTATGATGCCAGATGATTGGGAAACGGAAATCATTATAGAGATAATAGAAGATGTTAATATGGATACAGATGCTGATCTAATTGGTATTAGCACCATGGGGCATGGTGTTCTTCGTTCTATAGATTTAGCAAAGGAGTTTAGAAAAAGAGGAAAGACGGTAATACTAGGTGGTTATATGGCAAGTATTATGCCGGAAGAAGCCTTGAAATACTGTGATGCCCTAGTAGTTGGTGATGCAGAGCTTGTATGGAATGAAGTTTTAAAAGACTTTGAAAATAAACACTTAAAGAAAATTTATAAACGTAATTTAGATAAAGGGATACTATCTACACCGCTACCAAGATTTGACCTTATAACAAATAAAAAAATAGGAGATTTTTTACCTGTGCAAGCAGGTAGAGGATGCCCTAATACTTGCAGTTTTTGTTCTGTAGCCTGTTTATATGAAGGTAAATATATAAAAAAACCTATCCAAGAGGTTGTAAGAGATATGGTACAGATAAAGGATTTAGGTTTTAAAAAAATCTTGATTTTGGATGACAACATTTTTTCTGACAGAATATATTTAAATCAACTACTAGATGAAATTAAAAAATTAGACATAAAGTGGATGAGTCAATGTGATATTAGAATTGGAAAGGAAAATAAGCTTTTAGAGCAGTTAAAAGACAGCGGATGTATATCCCTTAGCTTTGGACTGGAAAGCATCTCTAAAGAGAGCTTGGTAGCTATGAACAAGGGATGGGCAGACCCATCAGAGTACTCTAAGTTGATATCAAATATTCAGTCTTACGGCATAGATGTTTCTACAGAAATGGTAGTAGGAGGAGAAGGAGATACCTTAGAGTCTATTAGGAATACAAAGGACTTTATTGAGAAAAATAAAATATCCGTTCCGAGATTTTATATATTAACACCTTTTCCAGGAACTAAATTCTTCAAAGAAATTAAAAAACAGGGAAGATTTATTAATCAGGACATATACAGCTTTAATGGAACTCAAGCGGTATATAAACCATCAAATATGACAGCTAATGAACTCACAGATGCATACTGGAATCTATATGAAAGATTATTTACATTAAGTTCAATTATTAAGAGAAATATTTTGAGAAAAGAATTTTTAGCTCATCCGTGTAAATATTTGTTCTATGTTGTGGTAAATATTTACTATAGACATCAAATAAAGAAAAAAATTACACCAAATATATTTTAAATATAGGAGATAAAATGAATATATTATTAGTTAGACCTCCAAGAATTAAAAAGGCAATAACCCTAAGTGATTTTATGTTTTCAGAGCCACTAGGCTTGGAAATGATATATGGAGTAATTAAAGACAAACATAATGTAGAAATATTTGACATGGTTATTGAAACTAAGTCCCTAAGTAAAAAAATAAAGGAATTTAAACCAAATCTTGTAGGAGTAACGAGCCTTTGTATAGATGTAAATATGATTAAAAAATTATGTAAAGAAACAAAAATGTTAGATGAAAATATAATTACTTTTATAGGTGGTACCCAAACTTTTTTAAATCCAAAAGCTTTTGTAAATGATTCTATAGACTATGTGTTTGAATATACAAATAGAAGAAACCTAAATTTATTTTTTGATTTACTGAGAAAAGGTGAAGACTTAGATATAATTAAAGGTATTTTATCTCGGGAAAAGTCATATAAATCCAATGGCAAAAAATCAAGAAATGAGTACTTGCTTCCAGATAGAGAATCTACTAGAAAATACAGAGATAAATATTCATACTTTGGATATCGTCCTGCAGCTATTATGGAATTTGGCATGGGATGTAGTAAACTTTGTGAATTCTGCCTTAGATGGAGAATTGAAGGAGCACAAGAACAATTAATAGACATAGAACTGACAAAGAGAGACTTAAATAATATAAAAGAACCAACAATAATGTTTATAGATAATGATTTTTTTGCAAATAGGGAAAAAATAGAAACCTTTATCTCTATAGTAAAAGAGTTAAATTTAAATAAAAATTATATAGTATACGGTTCTGTTAAGGGTATTATAGAATGTAAAG
>JAWSUU010000271.1:0-2308 GCA_033549325.1 Bacillota bacterium
ACTGTTCCTACTTCAAATTTTGCTCCGAATTCTTCACATTGTTCTACCATTCTTGCTATTAAAGTAGGTCCTGTTGCTTCTCTTATTGATCCTGGATAGTTTGCTACATCGCTTGTAGTTACTATCTGTCCACCCTTTTTTTCTTTTTCTAATATCAGTACGTCCATCTTTGACCTTGCTGCGTACAGCCCTGCTGCTAATCCCGCCGGTCCTGCTCCTATTATGATTACGTCGTATATGTTGCTCATTATTATCATACCTCTCTTAATATTTATCCTAATTTTTCCTCTACTTCTTCTTTTTGTTTTGTAACAAAATCTGCATCTCCTTTAAGGGCTTTTACCATTGAAGCCATTGCAAATATCATTACAAAGGCAAATGGGAATGCTGCTACTATAGAGCCTGTTTGTAAAGCAGGTAAACCTCCCGCTATCAATAATACGGCTGCTAATCCTGCAGTTAATATACCCCAAATTATTTTTTTAGGAGTCCCTGGATCTAAGGTTCCATGTTCTGAAAACATACCTAATACGAAGGTTGCTGAATTAGCTGATGTAATGAAGAATGTAGTTAATAGTAATACTGCTACACCAGATAATAATGTCCCTAGAGGATAATGCTCAAATACTTGGAAAAATGCTGTTTCCGTTGCAAATTCACCTATTTTATCAAAAACATTAATTCCAACTGTTCCAAAGATTGAGAACCAGAAAAAAGACATAATTGTTGGCGCTATTAGAACCCCACCAATAAACTGACGTATAGTTCTACCTTTAGATATTCTAGCAATGAAGGTTCCTACAAATGGAGCCCAAGCTATCCACCATGCCCAGTAAAATACTGTCCACCAACCGTACCAAGGATCACCAGATATGGCGAAACTATCAGGGATAAGTCCCGCAAGATATAAACCAACAGAATTACTTAAATTATTTAAAATATCAACTTTAGGTCCTACTAAAAAAGCTACAATCATTAACCCAAAACATAAAGTTATATTCATGTCAGATACAAGTTTAATACCTTTTTCAATGCCCATAACAGCAGTTAAAACAAATAAGAATGTTATAATTGCAATAATCCCTAATTGAATACCTTGGTTAATAGGTAAACCAATCAATCCATTCAACCCACCATTGATTTGCATAGTTGCCATTCCAAGTGATGATGCAACACCTGCAACTGTAGCAAATATTGCTAAGATATCAATTGTCTTACCAATACTACCTTTTGCTTTTTCTTCACCAATTAAAGGAATGAATATACTACTAATGAGACCCGATTCCTTTCTTCTAAACTGCATATATGCTAAAGCCAATGCTAAAACTGCATAAGCTGCCCAAGGATGTAATCCCCAGTGCAGGAATGACTTTCTAAAAGCAAAGTCAGCTGCTTCTGCAGATAGTGGTGCTATACCACTAAGTGGTCCACTAAAATGGAATAAAGGCTCTGCAACACCGAAGAATATAAGTCCAACTCCCATCCCTGCACTAAATAACATGCCAAACCAGGATACTAAACTATATTCTGGTTTGTCTTCGGGATCACCTAATTTGATCTTTCCGTACTTACTAAACATAACATACAGTGAAAAAGCTACAAAAGTTGACATGGTCAATACATAAAACCAGCCAAAATTTCCTACTAGAAAATTAAAGGCATCATTCATAGCTTTTCCATAAGCATCAGGCAGTATTGCACCTAATCCTACAAAAATTACTACTATAATCAGAGAAATTGTAAAAACTGGATTCCAAAATTTTTCTTTATTCATTTTTAATCTCCTATATTAATATATTTTTTCCCTTATAATTACGTAAAATATATTATTGCTTTTAAGGGTTAATTAATAATTACTATTTTAAAATTAATACTAGAATATATCTTAACATAAGTTAGAAGATATATTTGAAATTTTAAACTTCAAAAACTGTTTGATCCTCTATTTCAGTGGCTAAAGCATCTAATGCTACTCCTACTCTATGGTATCTTAATTTCCACTGCTCTTCCTTAGGGGTTTGTGGGTCTCCTAAAGGATAAGGTATTGATATTGTTGGAACCATACGATTAGCCCCAACTGTTTTTGCTACCGGAATCAAATTTGCCATTTGTACTGTTGTAATACCTGCTTTTTCTATTTCTTTTACCATTGTTGCACCGCAACGTGTACAGGTACCTCAGTTTGAAGTTAAGATAACAGCATCTACCCCATCATTTCTTAGATACTCAATTATTTCTAGCGCCATTCTCTTTGCTTCTCCTTCTGCAGTACCTGTTCCTACAGTAGCATAGTAATAATCGTGAATAC
>JAWSUU010000272.1:0-2298 GCA_033549325.1 Bacillota bacterium
TTCTGCTCTTTTTAATAAATCGTATACTCCCTGTCTTGTTATACCTAAATTTTCAGAGATTTCTTTTAAACTTAAATCCATTAAATAGTATTGATTTATTACTTTTTTATGTTTTTCATTTAAAACATCGCTGTAATAATCATATAATTTTCCATATTTTAAGTATTTATCTAACATATAATCACCTGTAAAGCTTTTTACTTGACAGTTAATTATAATATCTTAATTGGCACTGTTTGTCAATAGTTTAATATGGAATTCACAAATTTTTCAGCATCAAATTTCTGCAAGTCGTCTATAGCTTCTCCAAGACCAACATAAACAACAGGTACTTTTAATTTTTTTTGTATAGGTATAATTATACCACCTTTGGAAGTACCATCTAATTTTGTTAAAATTATTCCATCTATATCAGTAACTTCTTTGAAGTATTCTGCTTGGACAATACCATTTTGTCCTGTATTTGCATCAATAACAAGATACACTAATTTTTTAGCTTCTGGATATTCTTTATCAATAACCCTTGATATTTTATTAAGTTCTTTCATTAAATTCTTTTTGTTATGCAACCTGCCTGCAGTATCGCAAATTAATGTGTCCGTATTTCTTGCTTTTGCTGCATTTATTCCATCATAAATTACAGATGAGGGATCACTTCCCTCTTTATTTGATATAAGGTCAACATCAGCTCTCTGACACCATTTTTCTAGTTGTTCTATTGCAGCTGCCCTAAAAGTGTCTCCTGCTGCTACCAGTACGGTTTTATTTTCTTCTTTAAATATTTTCGATAATTTACCTATGGTGGTTGTTTTTCCTACTCCATTAACTCCAACTATAAGTATTATTTCCTTGCCATTATCAGTGGGATTTTCTTCAAACTTAATTTCTTTAACTAATATATTTTTTAGAAGCGGTTTAACCTTGCTTACATCTTGTATTTTTTCTTCTTTTATTTCATCCTGGAGCATTTCTATAATTTCTAAGGTAGCATCTACTCCTATATCCGCACTTATTAATATCTCTTCAAGTTCTTCATATAGTTCATCGTCGATTTTTAAGTGTCTAGAAAACAAGTCATCTATTTTATTTGCGAAATTATTTCTAGTTTTTTTTAATCCATTTTTAAATTTACTTATTATATTACTCATTAACAAACTCCTTTTGAACTAAATCTGATAGATTCATTGAGATTATTTTTGTAACCCCTTCTTCTTCCATAGTAGTTCCATATATTGTATCAACAAATTCCATAGTTCCTTTTCTATGAGTGATTATTAAAAATTGTGTTCTTTTAGAGAATTTTTTCAAATAGTTTGCAAATCTATATACATTTGCATCATCTAAAGCTGCCTCTATTTCATCAAGAATACAAAAAGGTGTAGGTTTAACTTTTAGTATAGCAAAAAGTAATGATATTGCTGTTAATGCTTTTTCTCCACCAGAAAGCAGAGATATTTTATTTAAATTTTTTCCTGGAGGTTGAGCATATATTTCTATATCACAGGTAAGAGGATTCTCCATATCAGATAAAATTATTTCAGCATCTCCTCCACTAAATAGATCAATAAAAACATCTTTAAATACTTCATTTATTTTTTCATATTCAGTTATAAAAATCTCGTGCATTTTATCAGTTAGATCATTAATTATATTATTTAATTTATCTTTAGCTTCAATCAAATCATTTCTCTGACCATTTAAAAATTCATATCTTTTACTGGTTTCCTGGTATTCTTCTATTGCAGAGATATTTATATCTCCTAATTTCTTAATTGAACTCTTTAAACTTTTTGTTTTCTTATTTAAAAAATTTATACTGTGTTCTTCATCGATAAAGCTTTTTGCTATAGCATAATTCATTTCATAATCGTTCCACAATCTCTCTTTAGTATTTGATAATTTGTTTTCATATCTTTCTATTTTCACTTCCAAGCTATTAATATCTTTTTGAACATTATTTATTTCTTTGTTTATTGAATTTATCTGAGATTGTTTTGCATATATATTGCTTTGTATAAGCTTTCTTTTTTCTTTGATTTCATTATAAAGTTTCTTTTTCTCATTTAATATTTCAGATTTACTACTTATGATATCCTGGTAATTATTGTTTTTTCCCTTTGATTCTTCTACTAATTTTTCATTTATTTCAATTTCTTTATCTGCATTTGCAATATTTTCTTCTGTTTCCTTAATACTTTCATTCACTTCTTCTAATCTTGTATTATCTATATCTAATTCATTTTTTTTCTTTGATAACTCTACACTTAAATTGTTAATTTTATTGGTTATTTCAATTTC
>JAWSUU010000273.1:0-2292 GCA_033549325.1 Bacillota bacterium
CTAGAAAAAGTAACATTTCTATAACTTTAATGAGATTAACTTTTTCTTTATTAAGGTAACTTTGTATTTTTTCTTTATTATCATTAACTAAATTTTGTATTAAATGAATATCATATAAAGATTTTTTATAATCAAAGGATTTATTACCTAAAATCTCATATCTTAAAGTTGATTTTAGAATTTTTTCTCCTAATTTGTTTTTATTAATAGTAATAATACCTTTTAGCTCAGAATCTTTAGTTACTATATTTTTTAAACTATCAATAAATTCTTGATAGTATGGACTTTTTATATCTATATCTAGTAATGGAGAAATTTCATCTATCATATCTAATATATTTTTTCTTTCTTTTCTAAAAGTTTGATTTTGTTCCTCATTGCTTATCCAAGATTCAATTTTTTTATATTCAACTTTCAATCTACTCTCCAAATCTGTAGTATTATTCTGAGTTGTTTCATCTTCTTGCCTAGAATGTTCAGTATCATCTTCAACATTTTGGATAAGTTCCTCCCCAGTATTTACATTTGATTCATTAAATGTTACCTCAAATCCAAAATCATCTAACATATCTTTTGGAACTCCAGCGAAACAATATTTGCCATTATTTATTGTTTCTATGAAATTATGATTAGAGTATAGAGATATAAAATACTTCCATCTATTTATGTTAGCATTGTTTGATAATTTGTTAATTAAAGGTTCCAAAATATTATCATCTATTTTTTTATAATAAACTCCACTCTTATAAAAATCTTCTTGTTGCGGTGGCATTAATGTAAGATCTCCATAAAAATTTTCTAAATAAACTTTTAATACTTCATTAATAAATACTCTTGGAGTTCTTTCTTCATGTTCTATTTCATTAAAAATATTGAAAATAAAGTTTTTATTTAACGGGTATAATGATTTATTTTGATTATAATATGACCATTCAGGAAATTTATTTTCCGCTACAACAGGTAGTTCTTGTTGTTTTGCTCCATTGTTTATCCAAAATTCAAATCTATGTTTATCTACAAATAAAGCATTTAAATATCTAAAGGCAAAGTCAAGTATACTATCATCTTCATTGAATAATGAACCACTCTCTATATGAATTCTATAACTAATTCTGTCAATAATATTTCCTGGAAGGTGGTTATAATATTGGGTTGTAATTCCTATAATAGAAAAAATTGTGCATAATTCATTATTCTCTTCATTTCCCTCTTCAATAAGTAGCTCTATAAGTTCTGTATCTAATCCTGAAAGACTTGTAATATCTTCTATTAAAAAAATTAACTCTTTGTCTATACCCCTAAGCTCTTTTCTTATTTTTCTAAATATATCCTTAAAGTCTGAATAATTTAATTTAATTGCTCGCTGGATAAATTGGTTTAGTATACTATTTATATATGTGATTAGTTTGCTTTTAAAATCATCATTATCCTTAATTTTTTCAGCAATACGCAAGGTATTTCTTGTAGGACCTTCATTTCTTAAACTAACTAAAATATTTATATCTATTTTCAAATCATTCTTATTAATTTCAGGATTTAAAGTAGATCTAATTGTGGGATCATTTACAATTTTACTTTTTAATCTTTCTATAAATCCCATATCTTTTTTAAGTATTTTTTCTTGTACAAAAAGATCACTAAAGAAATCTCTTATTCCTTTTTTTTCTTTTTCTCTAAAAGGTGAATTATCATCATGAAGAATATAATGTGCAAGTTCTGATATTAATCTATCCATTATTTCATTTGGACTATTATAATTGACATCTAATAAAGTATCAAATTTTTCTTTTATGTCCTCATTTTCAGCTAAAAGTGATGATTCTAATAATTGTTTTACAGAATTTTGTAAAGTAGCATTTTGTCTTCGTATGAGTATTATTTCATATTTATCTTTATTTACATTGGGATCAATTATAATTTTATCATGAATCCATCTTATTAAGTGTGACTTTCCAGTCCCATTATCTCCAATTACTGGTACGAAATGATGGGAATTTAAATTCTCAATTATGTTTTTGTCATAAAGTTCTTCTTCACTTATTTGGCGATTAATAGCATTCTCTCTTCCTGAATATGCATATTCTAAATTATTAAAAGGGGAATGTGTAGCAAAAAAGAAAGTTTTCTTAACATTAATAGCATCAGTATTTATTACTTCATGTATATTGTTTTTAAATTCCAATTAAATCACCCTCTCTATATCAGAATATCTGTTTTCAATTCCAAATTCATTAAATATAACAAAATCATAGGCATCTTTTTGAGATATAGATCTTATAATATTATTTGCCT
>JAWSUU010000274.1:0-2291 GCA_033549325.1 Bacillota bacterium
ATACTACCATCATCTTTTTCTGGAATATTTTTAATAAATTCTCTATCTATTTTTAATTCATCTACTTTTAAACTTTTTAAGTATGATAGGGAAGAAAATCCTGTACCAAAATCATCAATAGATATGTCCACTCCTAATTCCTTAAATTCTTCTAACTTTTTGTTTGTTACTGCCTTGCTGTCTATAAGCATTCCTTCAGTAATTTCTATTTTTATGTTCTTATAATCTACATCATATTTTTTATTGTAGAGCTTAAATATTTGAATAAGGCCCTTGTATTTAAGCTGTTCAGGAGATATATTTATTGATATAGGTAGACTTTCTTTACAATGTTTATTCATGTATTTTAATAATTTAAAAGCTTCTTCTACTACAAAGTTTCCTATTTCAACTATGGATCCGTTCTTTTCAGCTACTGGTATGAATATATGAGGTGATACTAATCCAAGTTCTTTATTATACCATCTAAGTAATGCTTCTCCTCCTATTACTTTTCCAGTTATAGAATTTATTTGAGGCTGATACCATACGTATAGTTCTTCATTCTTTACTGCTTCCTTTATCTTCTCGTCAATTTTGCTTTTGTATACAAGTTTATCTCTTGATGTTCTGTGATATATTTCATAATCATAGTTCTCATCTTGAAGAACTCTAGAAGCTATTTTCGCATTGGTAATTAAATCTCTTCCTCTTGTTCCGTTGTCCGGGTATGTAGCAACGCCACATTTTATGTCATAGAAAATCTCCTTGTTTTTATGCACTATTGGTTTTGACATCTGTTTGAAGAAATTCTTCATAAAAATTTCAATATCTTTTTCTCCACGAATTCCTCTAAGTTCAAATATATATTCACTTTTTGATAGCATTGACAAGAAGTTTTCATTACCTATTAACTTCGTTATATTTTCATTTAATTTTGTCCTTATCTCCATGTACTCATTCTTGTTAAATGTTGTCTCTAAAATGTTATTATTCTTTATGTATAGGTAAATTAAGCTAAATTCCTCTACTTCATCTATGGTTTTTTGTATTAGTTCTTCTAAATAATATTCTCTTTCCGAATACATCTGTTTATCAAGATTAAGTAAAGTTTCACCCATATTTCCCTGAGAGTCCTTATCTTCTAAATCATATAGTATCCCTATATATGATTTTATCTTATTTCTCTTGTTTCCATTCTCTCCTATTAATGTCAAGTTGCTAATAAATATCATTCCGTCTTTTCTTTTGTTCCAAATCTTACCTTTCCAAGTACCTTTCTTTTCTACAGATCTGTGTATTTTTCTGTAAAAGCTATGGTCGTGGCGTTTAGTTTTAAATATATCAACATTTTTGCCTATGAGTTCTTCCTCAGTATATCCTGTCATATCTTCTAAGGATTTATTTACAAAAGTTATTATGTATCTTGAATCTGTAACAAATACAGCATCATTGGAATTATCTGCTACCAACTGTATCGTATTGTAGTCTTTTCTGCTTTTGCTGAAATAGTAGTAAAGGGCTGATATTATAAATAGTCCGGAAAACATTATTCCCAAAAGGTAAATAAGCATATTATCGGAATTTATCATAGATGAAGTTCGCAGCATAGGAAGGTATTTATCTTCAAAGGCAGATATTACATAGTAGTTGTTATTAGGACTTAGGACGTTTCCTATATCTGTAAAGTTGAATTTTGTTACACAATAGTTAATATTATCTATAGAAAAATATTCACCAAATGTATTTTCATTTTTTATTTTATTCCAAAGTTTTGGGCTTTGTACCTTTAAAGTTTCCTCTTCATTTCCAGGAATCATAAATCCGAAAGTTTCACTATAGTTTCCTGATAAATAGTATCCTTCATTATTTATAATATTAGTTTCTACGAAGGTTTGATCTCCTAAATATTCATCAAATATATTCAATGCATTTTCAGCAAGGTAATTAATAACTAAAATTCCTTCTCTTTCTCCATCTCGATTTATAATAGGAGTTGCAAATCTCATAGAAGGTTTATAGGGCTTTTGAATTTCTCCATTTTCCTTATTTAAATCCATTGGTGATATATATACTTCTCCTTCTCTCAAGTTTTCTGCATACTGAAAGTAGTATCTTCCCTGTTTGTTTTGAAGTACTTCTTCTTTTACTATATAAGGATCTTTTAGGATTCTATTGTTTACCCTTATTTCCTCATTACCATAGTTATCTATGAATCTAATTTGATCGAATTCTTTTTTATTTTTTGCTATTCTAACAAAAAGATTAGCTAAGTCTTCTCTATTATCCTCTGACCTGATATTTTTATAATT
>JAWSUU010000275.1:0-2280 GCA_033549325.1 Bacillota bacterium
TCATTAAATTTATATCCTTCAAATTCACCATTTGATCTGTATCCGTAAAAGTTTTGAGCTTCTCTAATATTTTTCATATCCGTGTACATGTTATTGGGGATCGATTTTCCCGTATCATTGTATCTCCAAAAGTTGCCACTGTACAGTCCGTCAACATCTGCCATGTAGTAATCCTTGATTTTAGCCATAGCATCGTTGCTTCCACCTACATGTACATATACAGAATCGTATTCTAAAGCATATCTTAAATAATAAGGTCTTGCACTTCTTACAGGTCCTATTTGTTCAGGTTCTTTATCTTGAAAAACTGCCATATATCTGGTAAATGGATACTCTACTTCGCATTCATATACTATATCAGCCATTATTATACCAGCCTGCCACCTTGCATAAGGATGATTGTCATACATTACAGTTACAGGTCTTAAATTGGAGGTTTCTTCGTCTATATAGCTTCCATTTAAGTTGGATTGTAGATATCCTCTATCTTTTAAATCTTTTATAATTTTAAGAGCTTCTTCTTTTGGATCTAATTCCACCGGCTCTCCAATTTCATTCTCTTCTATTGGTTCTTCTTCCGGCACTTCTTCTACTGGTTTCTCAGGTTCTTCTGGTTCTTCAATGTTGTCTCCTTCTACACCACAAGCAGTCGCCAAAACTAATAACATCAGTAAAAAAAAATATAATGATTTTCTCATAAAGTCTCCTATTATTTAAATAATTCTAATTCTTTAATTATTTTTTTTTCTTTATTTCTCATTATTATTTTGTCTTCTTCCTTTAAATGGTCATATCCTAATAAATGAAACATACCGTGAATAATTAAATAGGTTAGTTCTCTTTCAAAAGAATGATTAAATTCTTCAGATTGCTGTATAACTTTATCAATAGATATAATTATATCACCTAAAATAATCAAATCCTCCACTCCTTCATTAAGTGGAAAAGAAAGAACATCCGTGGAATAATCTTTACCCCTGTATTTCATATTTAGTTCTTTAATTTCTTTGTTATTAACAAAGGAAAGACTAACTTCTACATTTGAATTAATATTTTCTTCTATTAAACATGCTTTTACGGCTCTATTTATTAATTCTATATTTTGATTTTCTATTTTTCTAGTTTTTTGTCTGTTATCTATTAGAACTTCCATCAGATTTTTTACCACCTTCATATTTTTCATAAGCACTTATTATATTTTGAACAAGCTTGTGACGAACTACATCTTTCTTATCAAAATACATAAATCCAATACCTGGAATATTTTTTAGAACTTTTTCAACCTGTTTTAGTCCTGATTTTTTTCCTCTTGGTAAATCTACTTGGGTAACGTCTCCAGTTACTATTGCCTTCGAACCGTATCCCAATCTTGTCAAAAACATCTTCATCTGCTCTTTAGTTGTGTTTTGAGCTTCATCCAGTATTATAAACGCCGAATCTATTGTTCTTCCTCTCATATATGCTAGAGGAGCTATTTCGATTAAACCTTTTTCAAGATTATTCATGTAGTTATCTGGTCCCATTATATCAAACAATGCATCATATAACGGTCTAAGATAAGGGTCTACCTTGTCCTGCATATCTCCCGGAAGAAAACCTAATTTTTCTCCTGCTTCTACAGCCGGTCTTGTCAGGATAATTCTTTCAACCTCTTTTTTTCTGAAAGCATTGACTGCCATTGCTACAGCTAAGTAAGTTTTCCCTGTGCCAGCAGGACCAATACTAAAAACTATGTCATTTTTTCTTATGTTATCAATATATCTTTTTTGCCCTAAAGTTTTAGGTTTTATAGTTCTTCCATTTGCTGTAAGAGCTACTATATCATTTAATAATTTATCTAGATTTCCTTCATACTTCTCTATATATAAGTCAAGAAGATAATTAACTTTTTGTTTATTTACTGTACCTTCTTTTTTTATCGTTTTTATCATTTCATTTATTATATTTGAAACGATTTTAACTTCATTTTCTTTTCCTATTAATTTTAATTTATTGTCTCTTACAACAATATCAACATCGTAAATCTTGGAAATTTCTTTGAAATTTTCATCCATGTTTCCAGCTATTTCTCTGTATAAATTATTTGATTCTAAATTTATTATTTTTTCTTTTATTTCCATTTAGCCTCCTTTTGATATTTATATAATATCATATGTTAGAGTCTTATACTACTATATTTAAATTAAATTAAGACCCCTATATAGGCAATGTCATTAAGTTAAGAAATTAAAACCAAAGTTTAAGAACAGAGTATGTTAAAAATGCATACCCTGTTCTTTT
>JAWSUU010000276.1:0-2254 GCA_033549325.1 Bacillota bacterium
AAGTATTATTAAAGGTAAAATATATTTGTTAATATATTAATAACCAGTATTATACTATTAAGATTTCATAAAAAAAGGAGCATTTAATGCCCCTTAAGCTTTTAAATTTCTAATAATTTAAACTCACTATCCCCAAGTTTTAGTTGATATACTTGATTTGAATTCATTTTCTGTAGATACATCCAGTTGTTTATTATATTGAGATTTACTCCATCTTCAGGAACAGGTACTAATTTTTCTAAATCATATGATTCTTTATCTACGGAATAAACATGTCTACCTTCTCCCCCGTCTGCTATAAAGTAAAATTTTCTGTCGTCAAAATTAACAGATGAAAAATTTTTAAATCCATCTTCTGTTGTTATTGAGTGAAGAAGCTCCTTTTGTCTATATATGTAGAATCCACTTACTCCTTCTCTTTGTATTATTAGAGCTGTACCAAACTGTTCATAAGCTAATACACTTTCTATGTCAATAAAGCTTTCATCAAATTTTATAAGTGCAGTTTTTCCACTACCTGAATAGTGGCTTACCTTATATTGACTTGGATCAAGAGTTTTGTTTGTATAATAAAATACATTCGAAAAATAGGAAGTCATGTGTGAAATTTCATTTGCATAGGTTTCGTAAAAGCGGTCATCTTTTTCTTTGTAAAATACCATTTCAGAATATTCTTCTCCTTGAGTTAAAATATATGCAACGCCTTGGTTAATATATAAATAATCAACCCGACCTTCATAAATTTTTTCCACCAAGCTGTAATCATCTTTTTTTCTTCTAACTAAATCTCCAGTCTGACTATTAATATAGTACATCCATTCTTCTGTTGAATTTAAGTATTTTGCAGATGCTTTTTCCTCTAAATTAAACAACTCAGTTATGCTTTCGTCTTTTGGATCAAAAGTGTAAACTCCCATATCCATACTTATAATATGTTTTTGATTATCGAAATCGAAAAGTGCATAACCTTCATTAGCAAGATTTCCGCTAGTATTACCATAATAATAGTAAAAATAATTAAGATATTCTTCTTCAATCCCTTGATTCTCTTCTTCCTCTTGAGACTCTTCTGCTACCTCTTCATTTTCATCTCCTTCATCAGTTCCTTGAGATTCCTCTGCTTCAAGAGCCGCTATAACTTCTTCCGGTGTTAATTCACTATCACCTTCTTCTGAAGTGACTTCATCATTTTCAGCTTCTTCATTATCCTCTTCTTCTTGAGGTTGATCTACTTCATCATCACTTCCACAACCAATTAATGAAATTATTAATAATAATGATAAAATTAAAACTAAAACTTTTTTAATATTCATTTTTACACCCCTTTTAAAATATATCATTAAAATTATATCACTTAATCCTTAATTATCCTAATACTTTGATAATAAACTAATTTTTGAATTTATGATCCAATAGTTGTACAATTAAGATTCAAATAGTAAATTAAATTACAGCTCATAAATTTATTTTGCTTAATAGAGAAGGAATAGTGTTTACAATGGATACAAATGTTCTTAAGGTTTCAAATATAACAAAAACAATTAAAAACAAAGAAATTATAAAAGGAATTAGTTTCACAATTAATCCTGGGGAAATACTTGGATTTTTAGGTCTTAACGGTGCTGGTAAATCCACAACCTTAAGAATGATTGTAGGCTTATCTAAGCCTAGTTCAGGTTATATCCATATTTGCGGATATAATATTTCTAATGACTACGTAAAAGCTATGTCCAATGTAGGTTGTATTATTGAAGAACCTAATTTATATAGTTATATGAGTGGCTATAGAAATCTTGAAATGTTAGGTTCCATGTCTAAAGGGGTAACAAAAAAGAATATAGACGAAGCAGTAGAATTAGTAGGTATGGAAAAGCGTATAAATGATAAAGTATCCATAATTAATAATGGTGAAATAATTCAAAATGGTTCGGTTGATGAAATGATATCAACAGGAGAAGTATTTTGGGTTTTAAATGATTCTAAAAAAGGCCAGCAGATTCTTAAAGAAAATTCTTAATAATAATCCTATATATTTCATTTTTTTATTCCTTTATATTAAATATTATAAATGATAAAATATACTAAATTATATGTTTTGAGGTGTTATATGATAAAAAAACTTAAAGAAAAAGATAGGAATAATACTTTAGAATTTTTAAGTGAAGAACCTTCAATCAACCTCTTTGCCATCGGAGATATTGAAAGTTTTGGATTTGATGAAGACTTCCAAAAAATTTGGGGTCATTTTGATAAT
>JAWSUU010000277.1:0-2216 GCA_033549325.1 Bacillota bacterium
CTGAATGCGGGTATAAGGTACCATTAGCTCCATCATGGATAATAGGTAAAGGAACAAAAACAATAGCTTTATTAGAAGAAAATGACAAGAATTCATTTGACATAAAAATTAAAATGAATGTAGATAAGAATTTAATTAAAGAAGCAGAAGAAAAAGTAACTATTAAAAATAATAATTTATACTGTCCTCATTGTGAAAAAGAAACACCAATTTCATCAATAAGAAGAGATAGAAAAAATAAAAACAACAACACTATTAATGGTCTTAGAAAATGGGAAAAACATGAATTCCTACCGAGAGAAGATGATATTTTTCAAGAAAGACTATATGCTATTAGATATGTTGATGAGAAAGGAAACAGATATTATACAGAACCGAATGAAAAAGATTTAGAAAGAGATAAAAAAGTTGTTCAATTACTTTCTAAAAGATTCGAAGAATGGCAATCAAAAGGATATATTCCATCAACAAAAATTGATGAAGGAGACAAGACAGATGAACCTATAAGAACAAGAGGTTGGAATTATTGGCATCAATTATTTAATCCAAGACAGTTATTAATAAATGGATTATTTAGTTATAATATAAACAAAAATTATAAAACAAAAAAACAAGCTATAGTTACTTTTTTAGGACTGAATAAAGTCATTGATTGGAATTCTAAATTATCAATGTGGGTTAATTCAGGTATAAACGAAAACAGTGTACACGTTTTTTATAATCAAGCATTAAATACATTTTATAATTTTGGAGCAAAAGGATTAGAAAATACTAAGTCATCATGGTTTTATAATATTAATAATAGTCGTATTAAAAATTCAAGAAAAATATTTCCGGAAGATGCAAGAAAAATTAATTCTGCTTGTAATATTTGGTTTACCGATCCTCCATATGCAGATGCAGTAAATTATCATGTACTAACAGAATTTTTTTTAGCATGGGACAAAAATATTATATTAGAAGTTTTCCCGGACTGGTATATAGATTCAAAGAGAGTATTAGCTGTTAGAGGTACTGGCAAATCTTTTAATGAAAGCATGATAGACATTTATCAAAACTTAACTAATAATATGCCAGAAAAAGGCTATCAGATAGTTATGTTTACTCACCAGGATGTAAAAGTATGGTCGGAACTTGCTATGATACTTTGGGCATCTGGACTAAGGGTAGTATCAGCATGGAATATTGCTACTGAGACTGATGCAACTGGTTTGAAAACAGGTAACTATGTTAAGGGTACAGTACTTTTAACTCTAAAAAAACAAACATCAAATGATATGGCCTTTCAAGATGAACTTTATTCAGAGATAAAAAGAGAAGTAAAAAGAATAATTGATTCTATGAAAGAAATAGATGATAAAGATGACCCTGACTTTAGCGATGCAGATTATTTATTAGCTTCGTATGCAGCTTCTCTTAAAGTTATCACATCTCATGGGAAAATAGACGGTATAGATTTAGATTATTGGTTAGCTCAACCAAGAGATTCTGGATTAGAAAATCCTGTTGAAAAATTAATCAACAAGGCTGTAAAAGTTGCTTATGATTACTTGATACCTGAAGGGATAGAAAAGTCCATATGGAGTGATTTGAAACCTGAAGAGAGATTCTATATTAGAGGATTAGAATTAGAAATTAATGGAGAAAACAAGATATCATCATTCCAAGAACTTGCAAGAGGGTTTGGAGTAAAGGACTACAGTGATATGTTTGCCAGTCTTAAAGCAAACTCAGCAAGATTAAAAACACCTTCTGAATATGCTATGAGATACTTAAATGGAAATGGATTCTCTGATACAACTCTTAGACATATATTAGTAGCTATTAACGAAACAACTAAATCAAAATCTACAGTTGAAGGTAGAGGATATCTAAAAGATAAATACCAAAAAGATAATGAATATTGGTATAAAAAACCTTTGATGGTAGAATTGTTAAACTTTATATCAACTGTAGAATTTGTAGACGGAATGGATCATTGGAAAGACCATGCATATTCTGCAAAACTATTAAGAGAAGCTCTTAAAAACGAGGGCGTATAAAGCAAGGTGATAATTTGATTAATAGATATTCTTCAAGAAGGGAATCCATTTCAGAGTCCCTTCTTAATAAAAAACTTAAGAAGGCAAAATCATATGATAGAATTGCTGGCTATTTTAGAAGCTCTATTTTTGAAGTATCTGGAGAAGCCTTAGATTCTATATCAGGAAAGATTA
>JAWSUU010000278.1:0-2215 GCA_033549325.1 Bacillota bacterium
GAATTCGAAGCTCCTATCCTTTTCATCCTTCAATAAGAGATTTATTTGCGAGATTTAAAGAAAATCCCGGGTTCCAACAAACAAGAGGATTTATTAGACTTACAAGAAAAATGGTAAAAGATTTATATTCTGAGAAAGGATTAGCTAATCAAAGATATTTAGTTAATCCATATGATGTAGACTTGAATGACAATGAAATGGTAACTATCATAAAGAATATTAAACCTGAATTATCAAACGCTATAAGCCATGATATTGCCTCTGATGGTAATGCAGCAGCTGAAAAAATCGACCATGCTACAGATTCTACTGATATGCAGGATTTAACAAAACTTATTTTAATGTCCTCCCTATCAAAAGTAACAAATTCAGTAGTAGGTTTATCAAGTAATGAATTAATAGCATATTTAGCTACACCGGGGAGAGATATAACAAATATTAAAAAAGGTTTAGAAGAATTAAAAACTAAAGCTTGGTATCTATATATAGGAAACAACAATAAGTTATTCTTTAGAAAGGTTCAGAATGTAAATGCTCAGCTAAATGATGAAGTTAGAGGTTTTAACAATGATCAAGCAAAATTACATATAAAGGACATTTTGGAGGATAAATTTTCACCTGAACTTAAAGATTGTTATCAATTAGTAACTGTTTTTCCATCTATAGAAGAGATAGATATAAAGAAAGATAAAGTAACTCTTATTTTAACAGAACCAAATAAAAACAGTACTGGATTAAGTGATGATATAAAAAATTTTTATGAAGATATAAGCTATAAAAATAGAGTAATGTTTCTTACTGGTCAAAGAGTTGCTATGGATAATTTGCTAGAAGTGACAAAACGATATAAAGCGATAAACAACATTATATATAGAATGTTAAATGAAGATAATGTAAAAGAAAATGACAGTGAGTTATTACAAGCGAGAGACTTGCTCGATAAAATAAGTGCTAAACTATTTTCTAATATTAGAGAAGCTTTTATAACCCTATATTTTCCGAAGAAAGAAGGCTTAGAAAAAAAAGACTTTAAAATGGAATTTACAGGAAACAATTTCAATGCTGAAAAACAGATAAAAGATGTTTTGCTGGAAGAGATGAAATTTACTGAAGAAATAGAACCTGAAAGATTGAAGAATAAATTTGAAGCTAGAATTTTTACACAACAAAGAATGCAGTGGAATTTCATTATGGAAAGAGTAGCTACTACTACTTCATGGCAATGGCAC
The DNA here is from genome assembly GCA_033549325.1 of Bacillota bacterium. Classification (GTDB taxonomy): domain Bacteria; phylum Bacillota; class Clostridia; order Tissierellales; family Dethiosulfatibacteraceae; genus UBA8670. Next base: position 1,230 of record JAWSUU010000278.1, read on the forward strand.
AACTTAAATGCCCTTGAAGATCTGAAAAACTACTGTTTAAATAGAGGTTTTTGGATAGAGTCTGGAGGATATTTAGATAAGGAACCTCCGGCACCAAAGACATCTGTAAATGTAATAGAGACCCACAGAGACGATAATACTGGAGAAGTTACTTTAAAAATAAATGCTGTTAACGGAGATACTGTATACTATGAAATAGAAGGGGATGCTACAGAAGCTTCAATGAAAGTTGAAGATTTATCTAGGTTTAAAACAAAGGAACTTAGATTATCCTTTCTATGTGTTGATTCAAGGGGGAAGAACGAAACAGGGGATCAATTTAAGTGGGAAAACAAAGTAGATATAAAACATAAGGAATTTGATAAAGATGGACAAAGATGGATAGAATTAAAGCCTACATCAAAGAAAACAGTAGTAAAATATACAACAGATGGATCTGACCCTATTAATAATGGTGGAATCTATTTGGAACCTTTTGAGATACCGAAAGGCTGTAAATACGTTAGAGCTATAGCAGTAAATGAAGATTTGGGGTATAGTTCTGAAAGTTCTGAATATAAAGTGTCTAATACAAATTTTGAAATAAGTGATGATAAAGAAGTAATATTGATAAAACCTTTAAAACCAGATAATACTCAATTTACTTACGAGATGCTTGAAAGTTTTAAAAACTTAGATATAAAAATAAAAAGTATAGAAATAACGGTTCAAGAAAAAAATGATAGTCAAGGGTATATAGTGTTAAATTTTGGAAGTAGTATTATTATAGATAATATAGATTTTGTAATTGAAGATATGAATCATCTACTAGACAAATATTTTCAAAACAAAAAGTATGATATCACTTCTATCATTAATCATGTTGCTTTTAGTGATGGTAGTATCTTTAAAGAATGGGTTTCAAGGCAAAAAGCAAAAATTGAAGACTTTAAAAATGACGTAGTACAAAAGCAAGGAGTATAAAATGGCTAAAAAACAATCTATTG
>JAWSUU010000279.1:0-2214 GCA_033549325.1 Bacillota bacterium
GATTATTGCATGGGGACTTAGGCACTTCTTTACAATCTAGACAACCAATCCTAGATGAAATCAAAATTAGATTTCCTAATACAGTAAATTTAACAATAGGTAGTATGATAGTAGCTGTATTAATAGGTGTCCCCCTTGGCATTGTTTCAGCTATAAAAAGAAACTCCATATTAGATTATATGGCCACGACTACCGCCTTATTTGGTGTATCTATACCTAACTTCTGGCTTGGAATTATGTTGATATTGATATTTTCAGTTAAATTAGGTTGGTTCCCCACCGGGGGTATGACTCATTGGTTTTATACACCTGTAGGAATAAAGCAGATTATACTTCCTTCCATAGCCCTTGGAGGTAGGATTGCAGCTATATTTATGCGGCTTAGCAGATCAGCTATGCTTGAAGTAATGCAGTCTGACTATATTAGGACAGCAAGAGCCAAAGGTGTAAAAGAAAGTATAGTAATTTGGATTCATGCATTTAAAAATGCCCTTACACCACTAATAACTGTTTTTGGAACAACTTTTGGTGCCCTTTTAGGTGGAGCTATGATATCCGAACAAGTATTTGCTATAAACGGGCTAGGTAGATATATGATAAATGCAATTTATGTAAGAGATTACCCAGCAGTCCAAAGCTCTGTATTAGTATTTGCAGTAGCTTTTATTCTAATAACTTTATTAGTAGATATAATTTACGTAATAATTGATCCAAGAATAAGTTATGAAGGTTAGGTATTTTTATGAGCGAAAATGTTAAAAAAGAAAGTTATTTTAAAAATTCAACAAAAAAACTATTAAGAAATAAACTCGCAACAATTGCCTTAATAGTTCTTATAATTGAACTTATAGTAATAATAGGAGCACCTTTATTCACAAGTTACGATCCGGCAAAACAAAGCTTACAAGAAAGACTTCTGCCTCCAAGTTTAAGTGAACAACCACTAGAGGATTACCAGGGAGAACCTATAAGAGATGATGAAGGGAATATAAAATATTCTAGTTTTCACCTATTAGGTACTGACAACTTTGGTAGAGACATATGGACAAGAATTATTTACGGTGGACGAATATCTTTATCTGTTGGCTTTGCTGCTATACTCCTAGGTATGACTGTTGGAGTTATGGCTGGATTGTTTTCAGCATACTATCCTAAAGTCGATGCAATAGTCATGAGAATTATGGACATTATGTTTTCGTTTCCGGGGATACTACTAGCAATGCTTATAGTTGCCATGTTGGGAACATCTTTAAGAAATGTAACCCTTGCAATATCCATATGGTCCATACCAACATTTGCAAGATTAGTAAGAGGGGAAGCATTAAGCGTAAAACAAAACGACTATATTAAAGCTATAAAATCTGTAGGGGCTGGAGATTTAAGAATTATATTCATCCATATACTTCCAAATTGTGTAGCACCTATAGTAGTGTATTCAACAATGAGAATGGCAACAGCAATACTATCAATAGCATCCTTAAGTTACTTGGGGATTGGAGCCCAACCACCCTTGTCAGAATGGGGTACTATGGTTGCAGCAGGAAGGGACTACATGTTTGATGCACCCCATATGATAGTAGTACCAGGGGTAGCAATAATTATCACTATGCTATGTTTCAACATTTTAGGTGATGTATTAAGAGATATACTAGATCCTAATTTAAGTGATAATTTTTAAATAAAAAAATTTTAAAAAGAGAGAGGGAATTTAAATGAAAAAAACCAAAAAATTACTAGTATTTTTATTGGCGCTTGCATTAGTATTTTCTTTAACTGCTTGTGGTGGAGGGACTACAGCACCAGTTGAAGAATCGGAAGAGTCAGAAGAACCGGAAGCAGAAGAGCCAGCAGAAGAACCAGTAGAAGAGCCGGAAGAAGAAGTAAGAACAGATCTTAATATGGTTGTACAAGCTGAACCAGTTGGATTCAATCCACTTCAAACAAATGACACTGCATCTTCAAGGGTAAACGTACAAATGTATGAAACTCTATTTGTAAGATCATTTGACGGACAAAGCTACGAGCCACTTTTAGCTGAAAGCTATTCAAATCCAGATGACACCACTTGGCTTATAAAGCTTAAAGAAGGTATCACATTCCACGATGGTACACCTTTTAATGCTGAAGCAGTTAAGTATAGTTTTGAAAGAATAATGGATCCAGAATACGGATCAGCAAGAGCTTCACTAATGGCATCTGTAGAATCAGTTAATG
>JAWSUU010000280.1:0-2207 GCA_033549325.1 Bacillota bacterium
GGAGATTCTTTAACATTGTCGGATTATTTTGAAAACAGATTTAGAGATAATACTAATATTTTAAGATTAGTATCATCAATTGTTATTATAGTATTCTTTGCTGTTTATACTTCAGCTCAATTTTCAGCAGGAGCGAAATTATTTGAAACATTAATGGGAATTGATTATACAGTTGCTTTACTGTTAGGTGGAGCTATTATTATTTCCTATACTTTCTTAGGTGGATTTATGGCAGTTTCATTTACAGACTTTATACAAGGTATGCTAATGTTCTTTGCACTTATTGCAGTACCATTTGTTATGGTTGCTGAATTAGGCGGTTTTGGAACAGCTTTTGAAGGACTGAGACAGGTAGATCCAAATTTTCTACATCTTACAAAATCTACTGGAGGAGGAGTAATCTCAGTTATAGCAATATCTTCTAACTTAGCATGGGGACTTGGATACTTTGGTCAACCTCATATATTAGCCAGATTTATGGCTATTGGAAGCACTCAACAAGTTAAAAAAGCTAGACTAATTGCTATGGTATGGGTTTCTATATCATTAACTGCTGCTGTATTTGTTGGTGTATTTGGAAGACTTTATATTACTGGTATTGACGATCCTGAAAAAATATTTATGATGTCAGTTGATACTCTCTTCTTACCAATATTAGCAGGAGTATTATTAGCAGCTATTCTTGCAGCCAGTATGAGTACTGCCGATTCACAATTGTTAGTTACAGCATCTTCAATTTCAGAAGATATCTTTAAAAAATACATTAAAAAAGATGCTACCGACGGTCAAATGCTTAATGTTAGTCGTTTTTCAGTTATAGGTATAGCTGTTGTAGCTTTAGTTATAGCTTTCGATCCTAATAGTTCGGTATTTGGATTAGTTTCATATGCTTGGGCTGGGTTAGGGGCAGCATTTGGTCCAGTTATTATAGCTTCATTGTTCTGGAGAAGAACAAATAAGTGGGGAGCAATTGCAGGTATGATATCCGGTGCTGTTACTGTTATAGCTTGGGTTCAAATAGGAAAAGTTTCATCAGCAACAATATTTGGACTTTATGAAATAATTCCAGCATTTATAATATCATCAATTCTTATTTATGTAGTGTCATTAGCTACCGAAGAACCAAACCAAGAAATAATGGATGAATTTGATGATGCAGTTGCAAAAGCTATTAAATAAGTAAATCTATATAATTTAACACTAAAAATGCTGGATAATGATTATCCAGCATTTTTTTATATTTTTGTTTATTTAAATTTGATAGTGGTTATATATCTTAACCCTTCTTTATCTTTTTTAGGTTCTTTAGAAAAATTTATCATTTCTCCTTTCCTATTACTTTCCATTAATATGTGAGATAATCCTATCCCGGCATCAATAGCTGCCAGGTCGTTTCTTTTATCACTCAAAATACCTGAAAAATCCTCTATATAATAATCCCAATTTGTATCTTCGGGATAAATATTCCATGGCTGTTTATTAGTTGCTGAAGGAGCTGCTTGAAGAGCTTTAGCTGCTTCAAAATGATTTTTATAAATATTATCTTTAAATATTTCATCTAAATCTTTTCTTTTCCTTTCTGTTATTTCTACTAGGTCTTCTTCTGGATATCCGACAGAAATACATGCTATGTATTCTAAGTTATACTCTGTACTGTACTCCTTAGAAAACTTCTTGTCGTTAACATTTCCACCTATCCAACAGGTCCCTATTCCTGCTCCAGCAAGTTTCAAAACTATTTGTTCACCTATAAACCCTATATTTTCAAGATAACCTTCTTTTTCTTCAGACATTAATATAATATAGTGAGGAGATTTCACAAAAAATAAACTTTTTATAAGAGTGCTTGCTGTTTTATAAAATTTTTCTCCGTTTTTTTCAAATATTATCTTAGTCTTAATGTTTCCGTGAAGTGACTTAGCTTCATTAATGGATTCATTTACAATCTTTTCCCCTTTTTCCTTCAACGGTTCTTTTTTATACTTCCTTACAGATTTTCTTAGTTTTATTTCTCTTATCATCTACTACAACTCCTTGTTTCAAATATTTTCTTAATACTAGTAAAAACCAACTTACAATAATTATACCCTTAATCACAGAAGTTATACTAATACTCCACCAAACTCCATTAAGTCCAAGAGATGTTTCCATTGATAATATCAAAGCCAAAGGTATTCTCAATCCATTGAAAACTACACTTACTAATG
>JAWSUU010000281.1:0-2177 GCA_033549325.1 Bacillota bacterium
TGTCCTGCTGACCATGGTAATTTTAGGACCATATCATTTGTTGACATGGTATTATGTCTTGGTATTGCACATTGTCTACCTGGGTGTTGAAGCTGTACAACACACTTTGCACCATATTTATGCATGCCTTCACTCAACCTTTTAAGACCAGGAATAAAATTATCACCATCGGCAACCAAACAAGTAACTGTAGGTCTACCTGTTTTTGAATCAGGTGTTGTTGCTCCTACGATTATAAGACCTGTACCACCCTTGGCAATCTCTGCATGGTGATGAATGTCTCTTTTACTTACAGAACCATCTGCATTAGATGAACTAATATCAGTAGGTACATGAACAATGCGATTAGGTACTACCATATTGCCTATATTTATTGGGTCAAATAAATGTGGATATTTAGTCATAAGTTTTCTCCTTTTCATTTCTTGTATGATCTCAGAATTCATTTTGAAATTTTAATACAATTCTATATACAAACAATAGTATTAATTTAAATGAATCCTGTGTAACACTTTCTTTAAATTCGTAATTGGATTTTATCTAGTATAACTCTGTTTGTAAATCATCTCCCCCATTTTTTATTATTTAAATTTTCATAAAATGAATTATAATTTTAAGAATTATATGTTAAATTATGTCTTTTTGAATTCTTTATCTATTTATTATCTACAAGTCTTTCAATCACATACTTTGCAGCCTTTTTATCAAGTATAAGCGTCACATTATTATGTAGTTGTAGTATGGATGCTGGTACATTAGGTGTTATATCTCCAAATAACATTTCCTCAAGAATTTTAGACTTATTATCACCATTAGCAATTAGAATTATTTTTTTAGAATGCATAATATTACGAATACCCATGCTAATTGCTTTTTTGGGTACGTCCTCTAATGATTCAAAAAACCGACTATTTTCTTCAATTGTTGCAAGATCAAGCTCAACCAAATGGGTTCCAGCTTCAAAACGCAAATCAGGTTCATTAAAGCCAATATGCCCATTCTTACCAATACCTAATATTTGCATATCTATATGTCCACTTTCAGCTATTTTTTTATCATATTTTTTACATTCTGTCTCTACATCATCAGACATTCCATTTGGTATATGAATATTATCTCTAACAATATTAACATGGTCAAAAAGATGTTTGTTCATATAGTACGCATATGATTGTTTGTTCTTTGGATCTATGCAATAGTACTCATCTAAGTTAAAACTAGTAATTCCCGAAAAATTTATTTTACCCTCTTTATACATTCTAACTAGGTTTTTATAAGTACCCTCCGGTGTTGATCCCGTAGCGAATCCAATAACACTATCTTCTTTTAAAATCATTTGAGCCGCAATAATCTGTGCTGCTTTCTTACTTACTGAATCATAATCATCTTTCACATAGATCTGAATGCCTTGATAGTTAATTTTCATATACCAACTTCCCCTTAACTATTGTCTTTGTAATATCATAATCATCATTCATAATGACAATGTCTGCTCTTTTACCTTGAGTTAAGCTTCCCAGCTTATCTTCAAGACCCAAATATTTAGCTTGATTTATAGTTATCAATGGCACAATACTTTCAATTGATTCATTTGAAGCCTCAGCAAAATTCTTGAATCCTTGGTTAAGTTTTAGTACACTTCCAGCGATAGTACCTGAATCAAGAGTGCATTTCCCATTTTTAATATTCACCTTCTGCCCGCCTAGTGTATAAACGCCTTCACCAAGACCACCACCTCGTATACAATCTGTCATTAGCAATAGTTTATTGAGACCCTTAACTTTAACAAGCATTTCATACAGATTCTTGCTAACATGAATATTATCTGCAATAAGTTCACTATAACAGTCTGTAGTCAGTGCAGCTCCTACTATACCTAGGTTTCTATGATGTAATCCAGTCATTGCATTAAACAAATGGGTTGTACAACAAGCACCATGTTCAAAAGCTTCAATAGCCTCCTCGTAAGTAGCTCCACTATGACCGATAGAAAAATTCATGTCGTTTTTATATTTTTTGATAGTTTCAAGGCTTCCATCTTTTTCTGGTGCAATCGTTACCACTTTAATTATGTCTTTATAACGATCTAGTATTTCATGATCCACAGGAATAATATGCTTTTCTGATTGTGCACCTTTAAACTTATTATTTATAAAAGGACCTTCAAGGTGTACACC
>JAWSUU010000282.1:0-2175 GCA_033549325.1 Bacillota bacterium
CTCAATAATGAAATTAAAAAGGTATTTAAAGAAGACCAAATCTTCAGGATAGATCATTATTTAGGTAAAGAAATGATACAAAATATAACTATGTTGAGATTTGAAAATTCTATATTTGAGCCTATTTGGAATAATAAGCATATTGAAAATATACAAATTGTAGTATCTGAAAAAGAAGGAATAGGATTAAGAGGAGAATATTATGATAATACCGGAGCATTAAAAGATATGGTTCAAAGTCACCTTTTACAAATTCTTTCTGTTACAACTATGGAGTCTCCTAAAAATTTTCATATGAATTCTATTAGAAATGCCAAAGCTAAATTATTAGAAGATTTAGTTTTGTATACTGATGATAATAACAAAGAAGATATCATATTTGGACAGTACGAAGGATATAATAAAGAAAAAGGCATATATGAACATTCAAATAGAGAAACCTTTGTTGCCATGAAAGTTTTTATAGATAACAAAAGATGGCAAGGAGTTCCAATTTATTTAATGACAGGAAAAAATTTAAAAGAAAAATTAGCTCAAGTTAATATAGAATTCAAAAAATCAAAAAATAGTATAAATAATAATATGGAAATAAATTCTTTAGGTATTAATAAAAAATCTAAAGCTAACGTATTAGAAATTATGATACAGCCAAAAGAAGGAATAGGACTGAAAATTAATATTAAAAAACCTACCGTGATAAATGAAATGGAAGTTGCAGAAATGGAATATTGTAGAACTTGTTTAACTGGACTAAATACTCCTGATGCTTATGTTAAACTCTTACTTGATGTAATTGAAGGAGATTCAACTAGGTTTACTAGATGGGATGAATTAGCTAGTACTTGGAGATTTATCGATAGTATAAATGAGGAATTTATCAAAACCTATAGATACCAAGCTAAAGGCTTAGGACCTGATAAAGCTTATACAATGATAAGTGAAGATAATAGAAAATGGTGGTTTCTAAATAAATGGGGTGAAGGAAATGAAAATATATGATATTTCTATGACAATAGAAAAAGATATGCCTGTATATAAGGATAAAAATGAAAAAAAACCAATAATAAATACAACTACAAACAATGATTCAACAGAAAGCAAGATTTCCCTAGGTATGCATACAGGTACGCATATGGATATGCCTATGCATTTTGTGAAAAATGGAAAAACTATTGATACATTGGAGTTAATTAGAGTTATTACTCCTTGTAAGGTGTTAGATTTTACATATATAAATGGCGCTATAACTTCTGAAGATTTGAAGAAAAAGAATTTAGAGGAAGGAGATTTTATTCTTTTCAAAACTAAAAATTCTTATTCAAATGTATTTGACTTCGATTTTGTCTATTTAAACTATGATGGGGCTGAATTTTTAAATGAAATAAATATTAAGGGGGTAGGTATAGATAGTCTAGGGATTGAACGAAGTCAACCAAATCATCAGACTCATAAAATTCTATTAAAAAATGAAATAATAATTATCGAAGGTTTAAGATTAAAGGGTATTGAAGAAGGAATTTATAAACTTATTGCTTTACCTTTAAAGATAAAGGGAGTTGAAGCTTCTCCAATCAGAGCTGTATTACTAAAAGATTAAATAATAGATGTTTATTTATGAAATTCTCTTTTAACTCTTTATCATCAGTATTATATATTTTTTCATAGCCTTAATTGAACCAAAAAAAATTCTAAATATATTTTTAATTCCATAATGTTTAATCATCTCAGTCTTTTTATTTATAAATAGATTTACATATAAATTTGTTTTTAATAATTCAAAGTAATATCTTCTCAAACTCATTTTAGATGGTAGTATTGTAACTTGTCCAAAGCTCCATTTTTCATAGTCTTCTTTTTCATATAATAATCTATCTTTGTATTTTTCATACATTGTTAGATTGGGAAATGGAGTTAAAGGATTTATCGAAGATATCTCAGGTTCTAATAGCTTTATGTATTCTCTAATAGATTTAAAATCCTTCTTGTTCCAATCTGGATTAGCTATAAATGATGCCCATACATCTACTTTAAATGATTTAAGAATCTTAGCTGCCTTAGAGTTGTCCTTTGTGACTGATTTCTTTTTGTAATCTTTCATTTCTCTATCATCAAAAGATTCATATCCTACCAATACAGCTTTCAAACCTAATTCTGCAAATTCTTTTATACTGTCTT
>JAWSUU010000283.1:0-2166 GCA_033549325.1 Bacillota bacterium
TTCAGTTTTGTCTATAATTTTTTTATCTACATAGTTGTTTAACAAAACAGCCAGGGCTTCTTTATTGCTTTTCTTTTTCTTTGCATTTAGATATTTAGGTAAATACTGCTTAATTAGCTCTCGATTATTTCTATAAAGTATAGTCCATTTTGCCATTCTATAGATAAAAAGAATAAATAAAAGCAGATAAATACTGCTTATCAAAAACATAGGTATAGTTGAATCTAGTAAAAATTTATTTATTATTAGTACGCTTAACAGAACAACAATATACAGCACCAGTTTAGTTACTAAAAAAATCTGCATACCAATTAAATCGCTTTCCATCTTACGAATATTTTTCTCTACCTCTTCTGCTGCTAATTTTCTAAAAAATCTATTTCCTTTTTTAAATCCTAAATCTACAAGTAATTTTATATCTAATAAATATATAAGTCGGGATATTATCATTGTATTTCCATGCCTTTCTTTAAATGTACCCTAGTATTATCAATATAATATCACATCAAGCTCTAAGATTACAGAGGTAATTAATTAATAGTTATATTACGTTTATTCTTTTATTATCTGGGTAATAATTAAATGAGCTTAAAAATTTTAAGGAGGTTAAATAATGGATTTAATTACAAAAGATGATGTTAGAACTCTAATAGAAAAAAACAAAGATGTCTCTGTATCAATTTTTTTACCTACTGAAAAAAGTGGAAAAGAAGCAATGCACGGAAAAATACGTCTGAAAAATCTTTTAAAAGAGACTGAAAACAGTTTAAAAGATAATAAGATTCAGGATAGTTTAATAGAAACTATGCTTGAACCTGCTTACAAATTGGTAGATGATACAACCTTTTGGCAATATCAAAAAGACGGTCTGGCAATATTTATAACAGAAGATTCTTTTGACTATTTTAAGGTGCCGGTGAAATTTAATGAGATTTCTATGGTAGCAGATCAATTCTATATAGTACCTCTACTATCTCAATTTACTGGAGATGGAGAATTCTATCTTTTATCTCTAAATCAAAACAACATCAAATTATATCAATGCAGTCAATATACTATCGACGAAATCGAATTAAAAGATACCCCTAAAAGTCTGTCCGAGGCATTAAAATACGATGTATTTGAAAAGCAAATGTCAGGACATTCAGGATCAGGTTCTACAACTATTATGCACGGAATAGAAACCGAGGATAGAAAAAATCAGGTATTTAGATTTTTTCAGATGGTAGATTCAGCAGTAATGAACAACGTTGCAAATAGAAATATTCCTTTAGTCCTAGCTGGAGTTAAAAACGTTCAATCGATATATAAAAAAGCAAGCAAATATCCTAATATAATGACATCAGGAGTAGAGGGTAGCACCGAGGATTTGAAAGAAGATACTTTACATAAACGAGCCTGGGACATAGTTCGATCATACTTTAAAGAATCCTACGAAAAAGTAATTGAAAATTATAAAGAAATCAAAAATACAGATCAAACTTCAAATAAAATAGATGACATAGCGCCTGCAGCTTACAACGGAAGAATTGAAAATCTAATTTTAGCAACAGGATTTCAACAATGGGGTAAATACAATCAGCAAACCAATGAAATAGATTTACAGAAAAGAAGTTCAAAAGAAAATATAGAATTACTAAATTTTTCTGCTGTTCATACATTTAAAACCGACGGAAATGTTTATGTAGTTGATAATGAAAGCATCCCGGGAAACAAACCTTATATAGCGAATTTTAGATATTAATAAAATTTAAATACCAAGGGGCTGTCGGAAAACAATGAAATTTAGCTCCTAAGTACTAAAAAAATGAAACCTGCTAAAATTACAGCTTTTCACAGTTGTAAATATTAGCAGGTTTTTTGTTTTAAAAAAAGGTTGATTAATTTTAGGTGCAACAAAAACAGGTATGTAAACTTTTAAGCAAATTTTTCTTAAGCTGCCTTTTGGTCCTTTTTACCTGTGAATTCTTGGATTTGACCTGATTTAAATTTATGGTATTTATTGATATTTTTGCCTAGTGAATGAAGCAAAAATTCTTTATAGACTTTTTCTTTTGAGCGATGGTTGAATCTTCTGAATTTGTCGTTTTCTTTTGTGTCTCCAAAGTGACCTTCGGTTTGAATTGATCTGATTTGTCTGTTTAGTATGCCTTTTTCACTTTGTAT
>JAWSUU010000284.1:0-2162 GCA_033549325.1 Bacillota bacterium
TTTGCTTGGATATGTTATGAAAAAGTTGAAATTTCCTACAGCTCCTTTTGTAATAGCTTTTCTATTAGGACCTATGGCCGAGCGTGCTATAAGACAATCATTAATGATTTCACAAGGAGATTTTACTGTTTTCGTAACACAGCCGATAAGATTGGCTTTTTTAACACTTACAATTATAGTAATTACTGCGACAGGATTTAGAAGATTTATGGCTAGTAAAAAAAAGAAAAAATTAGTTTAGGAAATCAAGATGAAAAGAATAGAAAAAGAAGTTTATAAGAGGAATAGAAGTTATAGAATTTTTGATGAAAAAGTAAAAATTGATGATGACACACTAGTAGATTTAATTGATTTAGCCAGGTATTCATCTTCGAGAGGAAATAGACAACCTTTAAAGTATATCATATGCAATAATGACTATATAAATGAGAATATATTTAAAAATTTACATTGGGCGAAAAAAATTAAGAATTGGCCAGGACCAGAGAATGGTGAAAAGCCTACAGCTTATATTATCGTGTTAGGAGATACAGAAATAAGCAACCAATTACTTATTGATACTGGATTAGCCTGTCAAAATATTTTAAAAGGTGCTGTTGAAATTGGTTATGGTGGATGTATGATAAATAATATTGATAGAGTAAAAATTAGAGAGCTATTAAATATAGAAGAAAAATTTGAAATAATGTTAGTAATTGCTTTAGGTAAACCTAAGCAAGTTTCTTACATTGAGAGTATGTCAAGTAAAGAAAATATTGATTATTGGTTTGATAATGAAAATAATGTTCATGTACCAAAAAGAGCAATAGAAGATATAATAACAAAACATATTAGGAGGAATTCAAATGAGTAATAAAGGATTTAGAGTATTTTGTAATATTAACAGACCTGATAGTAAATTGGTAGATTCATTTAAAGATTTACCAGTAGCTAATGTTGCTGATTGTATGAATAGATTTTATGTAATGAAAGGGTTAAAACCTTATAATGAAACTCCATTAATTGGGACTGCAGTAACTGTAAAAGCTAGAATAGCTGATAACCTTATGTTTCACAAAGCCCTGGATATTGCAAAACCAGGAGATGTTATTGTAGTGGATGCAGGTGGAGATACAATAAATGCAGTTACAGGTGAAATAATGATGAGATCAGCTATCAGCAGAGGTATAAAAGGATTTGTAATTGATGGAGCAATAAGAGATGTAGATGGTGCAAGAAAATTTACTAACTTTTCTGTTTATGCTAAAGGAGTTACTCCTATGGGTCCTTTTAAGGATGGTCCAGGAGAAGTAAATGTTACTATTAGTTGTGGAGGAACAGTTGTAAACCCAGGAGATATAATTATTGGAGATGCTGATGGTGTATTAGTAATTCCTCCTTCTGAGGCTGCTGAAATACAGAAAAAGGCAAAAGAAAAATTTGAAAGTGAAGTCGAAAAATTTAAAGCAATAGATAATGGAACAGAAGATAAAAGTTGGGTTGATGAAAAACTTAAAGAAAAAGGCTGCGAATTTATAGAATAATCTAATTACTTTAAAAACAAAGGAGGGACCTTGCTTTATGAAACCTAAAGTTTATGTAACTAGACCTTTACCTATAGAAGCAGTTGCATTATTAAAAGAAAAATGCGATGTTGAAATGGAAGAAAGTTTAGAACCTATTTCCAAAAAAGATTTAATAAATAAACTTAAAGATAAAGATGCAGTATTAGTTTCCAGAACAAAAATTGATGAAGAGATATGCAAAGCAATAAAAGGAAAATGTAAAATTTTAGCAAATTATGGAGTTGGTTATGATAATATTGACGTTGCAGCAGCTACAAAAAATAATATATTTGTAACATATAATCCAAATGCTGTAACTTCAGCAACTGCAAATCTAACCATGGGATTAATACTAGCATCAACAAGAAGAATAGTAGAAAGCGATAAAAGTGTTAGAAATGGTTTTAAAAAATGGGGTCCCTTGAACTTTTTAGGAACTAATCTTGAAAATAAATACATAGGCATAATTGGTGGTGGAAGAGTAGGTACAGCGGTTGCAAAAAGAGCTATCAGTTTTGATATGAAAGTATTATATACTAGCAGGAGAAGAAAGAAAGATTTCGAAAATTTAGGAGCGAGTTACCTGGACAAAGAAGAGCTACTAAAGAAATCAGATAT
>JAWSUU010000285.1:0-2150 GCA_033549325.1 Bacillota bacterium
TGTTATTCAATTTGATAAAAATAAATTCATGCTTAGAAGCATTAATAAAATTGCTTCTAAACATATTATACGAGGGAGATATGACGTGAAAGATAAAAAGAAAAAATTGATAGTATTAATATGTTTTTTCCTCGTTATAGGTATGATTTGGTTCATGGATACAGATAGATACATAAGAGACAATATTGTCACTATAGACAAAGTAGATAATATTTATATTGTTACTGAAGACAAAATAGTATCATATCCCTTTGATGAAAAATTGATTAATCTTTTATCATATGGTGGATTTGTAGTTAAAACAGATAATTTTTTTATTGAACTATTTGCACCTTACAGCAATAACTTAACTAAAGTTGATATGAATATTAGATATAATAAAGGTGATTCTACGGTTGCTACCGCCGATGTCTATGAGTCTAATAAAAATCCAGAGGAATATATTTTGTATATGAATAATGTCTATTGGACAACAAATTCAAAGCTTGAAGATTTATTAGAGTTGATAGAGTAACATGAAAAATGAGCATTATCTAAGGTAGTTTATTTGGTAAACTTTCCTTAATATGAGTAATTAACAAAAGACTTTCGAATCACTTATGATAAGGCTCACCCTAACATAGTGTACTTCAAAATACTATGGGATAAGAATTTATAAAAAATAAATAATGAACTTTATATTAATACATTAAATTAAGAAAAGATATGATATAAAAACTAAGTTTCATTAATTTTTCGTTTGGATTTTCGTCCGATAATATGGACGAAAATTTATTAATATGCTAAACTAAAATCGGACGATAAAATTTTTGGAGGAAAAGATGATGGAGGAACTATTTCTAGGAGAAAATAAGTACTTAGAATACAAACAGATTTACACAAAAAATTTATTAAGAACTGTTAGTGCCTTTGCAAATTATCACGATGGTATTATAGTAATAGGTATAACTGATGCTATAAAAGTAGTAGGAGTTCAAAAACCAGATGAAGTAAGGTTAAAAATTGAAAATGCTATAAATGATAATATTGAACCTAAACCGTTATATGAGATTGAAAAAAAATCATATGAAGATAAAATCATTATCTTATTGAAAGTATATAAAGGAGATTATACTCCATACACATACAAAAATAAAGCATATAAACGGATGGATACTTCGACAGTTGAGACTGATAGACATTCGTACGAAGAATTAATACTGCAAGGCAGAAATCTTAGCTTCGAAGATTTAGAGGCTAAAGATCAAAATCTCAGCTTTAATTATTTTGAAAGAAAACTAAAAAAAAATTTAGGTATAAAAAATTTATCCGAAGATTTACTTATAACATTAAAATTAAAGAACAATGGAAAATATAACAATACAGCTGCATTGTTATCTGATGATAATTATTTTCAAAGTTCAACTATTAATTTAATAAAATATAAAGGTAACTCACTGAACAATATTGAAGACAAAAAATCACTTGAAGAAATATCAACTATAGAACAGTTTGACTTATGTTTACAATTTTGTGAAAAACATATAAATATAGAAGAAAAAATTGAAGGTGCTTATAGAAAAACTTATGAAGAAATACCAATTATTGCTTTAAGAGAAGCAATTGCAAATATGATAGTTCATAGAGATTATTCGAGGAATAGGGAAGCTAGAATAGAAATTTATAAAGATAATATAAGTATAGTATCACCTGGAGGGTTACCTATAGGTATATCTGAAGAAGAATATATAGAAGGTAAAATTTCTGTACCTAGAAATAGAATACTAGCAGATATCTTTCAAAGATTAAAAATAATTGAAAGATTGGCAACTGGAATAAGAAGAATAAGAGAAAGTTACAAAGACTTTGTAATGAAACCAGAGTTTGATGTTACTGAAAATACTATAACTGTAATTTTGCCTAAAACAAGAAATTATATAGATAATAAAGAAATAGACAACAAAAAAAATCTGGATAATTTTTCGAAAATAGAAAAACATATATATAATATAATAATTGAATTCCAACCAATAAGTAGAGCTAAAATACAAGAAAAAATTGGCTTGAGCAAATCTCAAACAATAGAATATATAAACAATCTTATAGAGAAAAGAAGAATTATAAAAATTGGAAAAGGCAGATCTGTTAAATACAAAGAAGTAGATAAATAG
>JAWSUU010000286.1:0-2150 GCA_033549325.1 Bacillota bacterium
CCAGGCTCTTGTTTCCTTAGGTCCGGTAGTTAAGAAACTAATTAACCCAAGAATTTTATAACTTTTCTTTATAAGCTTATCTAAACCGGATTCTTTAAGTCCTAATTCCTCTAAAAAGAACCCCTTCTCTTCATCTTCCAATTCTGCTATTTCAGACTCTATTTTTCCACTTAAAACTACTACTTCTGAAAATTCACCATCTGCATAATTCCTTACTTGATCAACATATTCATTTCCGTCTTGTAAGAGGCTGTTCTCGTCAACATTAGCAGCATAAATTACAGGTTTATAAGTTAACAGATTGAAACCCTTTAGCAAAGATTTCTCTTCTACAGTATAGTCGATAGAACGAGCAGGTTTTTCATTTTCCAAAGCTTCAATAACCTTATTAGTTAAATTTAATTCTTTTTGTAAACTTTTATCACCTTTTACCTGTTTAGATAGTTTATCCTGCCGTTTTGTCATAACTTCTAAATCAGCTAAGATTAATTCTAAATTTATTATCTCAATATCTCTAACAGGATCGATGCTTCCTTCTACATGTGTTATATTTTCATCATTAAAACATCTAACTACATGTACTATAGCTTCAACTTCCCTGATATGAGAAAGAAATTTATTGCCGAGACCTTCTCCTTTGCTTGCTCCTTTAACTAAACCTGCAATATCGTAAAATTCGATTATTGTAGGGATAGTTTTTTCAGATTTGCTTATTTCTGTTAGTCTATCTAATCTATAATCTGGAACTGTAACTACACCCACGTTAGGTTCTATAGTGCAGAAGGGATAGTTTGCCGAGTCAGCTCCAGCTGCTGTTATTGCATTAAATATTGTGCTTTTACCTACATTAGGTAGTCCCACAATTCCCATTTTCATAATATCATCCTTCCTTTAATCCTTGAACATTATATATTAATTATAAAATTAATTCAATATTAATTTTTCAAAAGTTAACCTAATGTTAACATAGCTTTAACCAATATAAAACATATACGTATAATAAAAATGATATTATATTAAAGTATTGTTATAAATATATATATTATATGATAAAATATAAGTATAATTAGTATATCAAATATATTGAAAGTATAAGAAATGGAGGTAATTATGAGAATTAGATATGATAAACAAATAGAAAAATTAAACGAAAGCATTCTGGAAATGGGTGCCATGGCAGAAAAAATTCTAGATATGGCTATAAAGTCTTTATTAGAACAGGATTTTCAACTTGCTCAAAAAGTAGTGGACTTGGAAGAAGAAATAGATATAAAAGAAAAAGAGCTTGAAGAAAAATGTCTTGAATTAATTGCTTTACAACAGCCTACAGCTGGAGACTTAAGAAGAGTAATTGCAATAATAAAAATGATTAATGACTTGGAAAGAATTGGAGATTTATGCGAAAATATTGCAGAAATCGTTATGAAAATTGGTAAAGAGGAATTTGTTAAACCTTTGGTAGACACTCCAAAAATGGCTGATATAACTAAAGAAATGATTAAGCTATCTTTAGATTGTTTTGTAAAAGAAGATATTAATCTTGCTTATAAGGTTTACAAAATGGACGATATTGTAGATGATTTATATAGAGATATCTATACCGACTTATTATTTGAACTATCACAAGATGTTGGGAAAATGGCTCAAGTAGTTAATCTTTTATTCATTGGAAGATACTTAGAGAGGATTGCAGACCACTCAACAAATATATGTGAACATGTAAACTATATTGTTACTGGAGAAAAGTGCTTTCCAAAAAAATAAATGAACTATAAATGAAAGAGTCTTTACATAAAAGCTCTTTTATATTGACCTTTCTTATTAATTATGAGAAAATAAAACAAAGTAATTAACTAAAGAGGGGATTTGTATGCCAGATTTTAATAATATTGAAGTAATTATATCCGGACAGAAGTTTCACGTTCAATCTGACGAAAATGAAGAATACGTAAAAAAGATTGAAGAAATGATAAATAAAAAAATTAATCATTTCAAAGAAAGTAATAAAAAATTCGATAACTATTCTTCCCTTGTTTTCACTTCATTTTTGCTTGCAGATAAGTATTTAAAACTAGTACATAAACTTGAAGAGGTAGAAGATAACAAAATCAAACTATCAGAAATCAAAGACATGAAAAACCAAATGCAGG
>JAWSUU010000287.1:0-2138 GCA_033549325.1 Bacillota bacterium
TTATCTTTTAAATATTTTATTAATTTGAAAATATTTGTTTTTATAATTTTTCTTTTATTATTTACAGTAACTAATTTAATACTGTCGTATTCTTCTTTATTCGGTATCCATTTATTTATAGTATATATAATTTTGTAATTTTTTAAAGGTTTATTATTATTTTCTTTATATTTATTTAACTCTTCAATATCTTTTAATTCTATATCAACCTTTTTATTTATGTTCACATCTGTGGACAAGTTTGTTTTTATGCTGTTTTCAATAGATGTTAAAAGCTTGATATATTCTGCTTTTTCTTCGTAGAAAATATAATTGTTTATATCTCTAACTATTAGCTGTGGTGTTACATTTCCTCTAAAGTAATTTAGATCTATTGAACATACTACTTCTTTATAATATAACAAAGCTTGCAGTTCGTCTTTTTTATAATTGAAGTACAGTAAATCTATTAAAACTCCGTTTTTCTCGGTAGTTACCTTAATATGTCTTTTTTCTTTACCTATTTTTCTAGTACTTTTTACCGTGAAATCACTGTATAAAAATTTTGGCTTTGAATTGCCAAAACCATATGGTTCAAGTATTTTTGCTTCTTCAAAAGTTTCTACATTGATATGCTTTGATTCCAATAAATAATCTATAGTAATATATTTTCTTAAATCTATATAGTTAAACTTTTTATTAAAGTGATCTACTACATCTTTTTTGAAGTCGTTAAAATTATCTTTTTCAATAGTTAACCCTACTGCCTGAGAATGCCCTCCAAATTTTTTGAAACATTTTTTAAAGGATTTTAATTCGTCATATAAACTTATATTCTCTATGCTCCTTCCGGAGGCTTTTAAATCATCTTCGTTGTTGGTAAAGATTAAAGACGGTTTATTGTATTTTTCAGTGATTTTTGAACTAACAATACCAATTACACCTTCATGCCAATCTAAACCTCTAACAATAAGTATATTATCTTCCTGGCAGTGTTTTTCTACATACTCATCTACTTGGTCATAAATTTCTTTTTCAACTACTTTTCTATCTTCATTAAAGGAAAATAGTTTTTCAGCTATGGTTTTGCCTTTCGATATATTTTTAGTATATAAAAGCTCAACAGCATTATCTGCATGATCCATTCTTCCGGAGGAATTTATCATCGGGGCTATTCTAAAACTTATGTCTCCAGAATCAATTATATTTTTATTTACTATATTTTTTATAGCCTTAATACCTTCTATCGGCACTGTATTAATGCTTTTAAGTCCTTTTTTTACTATCCTTCTATTTTCACCTTTCAAACTCACTATATCTGCTACTGTTCCAACAGCAGCAAGTTGTATATATTCATTTAAGTTATCCTCAGGATAGAAGGTTTCTACAGTATTTTCTATGAATTTATAAGTAAGACCAGCACCGCATAAATTTGCAAAATAATCTTCTTCGTCGTAAATCTTAGGATTAATAATAAAGTTTGCATCAGGTAGTTCTTCTTCGCAGTTGTGATGATCAATTATTATTACATCCAGACCTTTTTCTTTTGCATGTTTTATCTCTTCTATATTAGTAATACCACAATCCACAGTAATAAGCAGTTTGGTTCCATCATCTGTTATTTCATTAATTTTATCTAAATTTAATCCGTAACCATCCTGTTCTCTGTGAGGTATGGAATATTTTACATTGGAATTTTTGCCTCTTAAAAAACGAAGGAGCTGAGCGGTAGAAGTTACACCGTCAGCATCATAGTCTCCGTAAATAGTGATTTTGTTGTTGTTATCAATATTTGCTTTAAATAACTCCGTGGCTCCTATTATGTTTTTAATATTCTTAGGATTGCTTTTTTTAGTGTATTCAGGATTTAAATAATCCTCAATTTCATCCAATGATTTCAAATTTTTGTTTAATAATAATCTAGATGTTAATTCCCTTAAGTTATATTCATTTTTAATTTTATTAACTTCTTCATCATCCTGGATTAATTGTTGATATTTAAAATACAAATTACTTGTCTCCCTCTTCTGAAACTTCCTCTGTTTCCGCTTCTTCTATTTCATTTATTTCTTCTTTTTCTTCCAATATCTCTACTTCTTGTTCTACTTTTTCTGAACTTTTCTCTTCTTTTTCCTGTTGGCTTCTGTTTTTGTCGTATT
>JAWSUU010000288.1:0-2126 GCA_033549325.1 Bacillota bacterium
GTTGAGGAAAGAAAAGGAAGAATATTATATAATTATAAATACAAGAACTATTTAATAGATTTTGAAGGTGTTTTATTAGAAGAAATAAAAAGAAATAACGATTTATTCATTGTTGAAAGTAAAATAGAATCAAACATAAAAATAGGCGAAACATTAACCTTTAAAAATTCTAATATAAAATTTGACAAAATTTTAAATATTTCTCAGTACATTTATGAAAATAATAGAAATTTAAACTGTAATATTTTGCTAAAAGATGATAATATATATTGTATAATTGAAAAAAACACTTATATAAAACTTGATTCAACAGAAAATATGAATTATCAATACGAATTTGGAATAGATATAATAGAATCGAGAATTAACGAAGGTCAAAGCATAAAGGGAGTTATTGATTTTACAAAGGGAGATAATCCAATTTATGTAGACTTTATAGATTTGGAGGAAGAAATTTAATGTATAAAAAAATATTTTTAACAACAATAAGTATTATTTTAGGTTTAATTTTTGCCTTACAGTATCAAGTTGTAAAAAGCGAGTCTGGAGAAATAATAACTACTAAAAAAGCTTCAGAACTGGCATATGAACTTAGACAGGTAGAAAATGAACGAGAAAATCTTTTATTAGAGTTAGAAGAAATAGAAAATGAATTAAAACAGTATGAAGAAAGCGCATCTATGGAGAATGATTACATTAAGAATTTAAATGATGAACTAAATAAATACAAATTAATGGCTGGAATAATTGACGTTGAAGGAGAAGGGATAGTATTAACAATAGATAATCCATCAGCAGAAGCTCAATTCAATGATTATACTAATAACATTATATATAACTACGAATATTTACTTTTAATAGTAAGCAACTTAAATGCTGCAGGAGCGGAAGCTATATCAATAAACGGACAGAGATATACAAATTATACTGAAATAGTTCCGGTAGGTTCACATCTAAATATTAATGGTGTATCCTTCGTGCCACCATTTGAAATTAGAGCAATTGGAAATAAGCAAACCTTGCAATCTGTCATTAACTTTAAAGGTGGAGTAGTATGGGAAATGCAGAAGCTAAACTATAAAATCGATATAGAACCCAGGGACAATTTGAAAATTGAAAGATACATGAAACCTATAGATTTCAAATATGCTGAACCAATCAATGAAGATGAATAGGTGGTTATTATAATGAGAAATAAAATTTTAATATTTTTCATTTCTTTGTTAATAGGCTTTACAATTATGCTTCAAATAAACAATGATGCAAAATTTTTTACTTTCGCGAATGTTCACACAGTAAGTAAAATATCTAATCAACTTGGATCTTCCAAGGAAGATATCAAAGACTTAAAAAAACTTATCGAAGCTAAAAGAAATAAGCTATATGAATATAAAGAAACTATAAAAAACGATGAAGATATAATAAAGTTATTAAAAAAAGAAATTAGCAACACTAAAGTAAAAGCTGGATTTACCGACTTAAGAGGTGAAGGGATATTAATTCGCATGAATGATAATCCAGAAGATACAGGTAATAACATCAATTTTGATATAGTACATGATGTAGATTTAAGTGTAATAGTAAATGACCTAATAAACGCAGGTGCTGAAGGAATATCTATAAACGGCAGACGGGTAGTCAGCACCTCAGAAATAGTATGTGTAGGTCCTCTTATTAATGTTAATGGAGAAGGTATTGCCGCTCCTTTTGTTATAAAAGCAATAGGTAACAAAGAGATGCTAGCAGCATCGATAAATGCACCCAATACTTACGGATATAAAATTAAAAATTATTTTGGAATTGAAGTTACTACCTTAGAAAGCGAGTATATTTTGATTCCAAAATATACTGATGATATAAAAATAAATGTAGCAAAACCAATTTCGGAAGAAGGTGAGTAAATG
The DNA here is from genome assembly GCA_033549325.1 of Bacillota bacterium. Lineage (GTDB taxonomy): Bacteria > Bacillota > Clostridia > Tissierellales > Dethiosulfatibacteraceae > UBA8670. Next base: position 1,905 of record JAWSUU010000288.1, read on the forward strand.
TTTTTTTCTATCCTTGGATTAATAGTCGGACTATTAATCGGAATTAATTTAACAATAACATACAGCACAGTTTTTACCCTATATATTACTATTTCAATACTTATACTTATAAATGGAATATTTAGGATATTAAATAAAGAAGAAGTTACAGTACATAAGGAAATATTATTGTTAGCTTTTGAAATTATTCTATCTTCTCTAATAGCATTTCTCGGAGAAACC
>JAWSUU010000289.1:0-1235 GCA_033549325.1 Bacillota bacterium
ATATAAAAAATATTAAAAAAATATTTAAAGAAATTCTAATAAATAAACTTACAATTATTCTAACTGGTACCTTAATTATAGTATTATTTGTCTCTATGCTTGCAAATACCTTTACAGAAAGCAAAAAAATTACTTCTGAAAGTGAGAAACAGAGTTTGTTAAATCAATTATATTATGTTTCAGAGGCAATGAATCATTATTTTTATGATATAAGAAATGACTTGGAATTTTTAAGTTATACAATAAATCATGACAAAGAAAATGCTGGAGAAATTATAAGGAACTTTGCATTTAAGCAGCAGGTCACAGTTAAATCGGTTACCTATATAGAAAATTTTGGTGAAATAAAATATGATTCATATAATTTAACAGAACCACTAATTGACGATTATACCTATAGAAAAATTGTTAATGATGGAAAAAGTTCTATGAAAAATAGAATAATACCAGCTGAATATGCAAATAAAATTGATATATACTTAGTAAACGATAATGAATATATAATATCATTTGGAGTAAAAAGTGTTCCAGGTGATGAAGGTCAGTCACTGATTATTATTACTGTAAGTCTTAGTGATATTTATAATAAAATGCTATCTCCTTATGAAATCCCTGGAGAATCTCATCCTACATTAAAAGATAAATATGGAAATATACTACTTCACAGCAATAAAGAATTTATCGGAAGAAACAGTCTGATTGATAATATTGATAACTTTGAAGAAAAAGAAGGAAGCGAATTTAATCAGGTTATTAAAGACCAATTAATTGGGAAAACGGATGCTAGGATTTATACATCTGTTCACGAAACAGATTCAAGATTAGAGACCAAAAAAATGGTTTCTGCTTATACACCTATTTATTTTTTAGATGATTATTGGATAATATCAATGACATGGGATTATGACGATGTATATAGTCAAATAAGTAGTATAAATAATAGATTAACTCTATTTGCATCTCTTATTGCAGTTTCTCTAGCAGTTTTAATGGGGATATTATATTACTTAATAAGCAATAAAACAAGACTTGAAGAGCAAGCTAAACAGCTAAAAAGATTTAACTCAGCATTAGAAGATCTTCATAACAGAGAAGCCCTTTTAGAGAGAAATACTAAATACAGAACAATGGGATACATGACTATGGGAATAGTTCATGAACTTAACAATCTACTTACACCAATTATTGGATTGACAGAATTAATAAAAGAAGATAATACAGTTAAAACTGTAGAG
>JAWSUU010000289.1:1245-2110 GCA_033549325.1 Bacillota bacterium
GTATGCAGGATATAGATGTAATAAATGAATCCGCAGTACACTCTAAAGAATTAATACAGCAGGTTCTTTTAATCGGTAGAAAAGATAAGACATACGAATCATATAAAGATATAGATATAATAAAAGTATTAGAAAAAACTTTGAAGGTAGTAAAAGCTTCAGCAAAGGACAAGATAATAATAGAAAGTAACTTTGAAGAGGTACCTACTTATGTATATGGAAACAAATCTCAGCTAGTACAAGTATTTGTAAATATAGCTGTTAATGGCATTCAGGCATTGGATAAAGAAGGGAAGATAACAGTAAAACTAAGCAAAATTAAAAAAGTTGGAAGACCAGAATCTAGGATGAAAAACGAATGTATAGAAATTAAAGTAAGTGATAATGGACCAGGTATAGATAAAAATGATTTAGATAGCGTATTTCTTCCTTTTTATACAACAAAAAATGAAGGAGAAGGCACTGGATTAGGACTTTCAGTTGCAAAAGATATCATCGAAAAACACAATGGAGAAATTTATATAGAATCAGAAATAGGAAAAGGAACTGATGTTTACGTATATCTTCCAGTATTAAATATAAATGATACTAAAATAAAAGATGCACTGATTAAAAAAGATAAAAAAATTGATAAGTCAAAAATTTCTATAGTTAATTTTTCCAGAAACCAGACAGAAGTTATAGAAAGAGCTTTGATTAATTACAATATAGCTACCTATCTGAATCCTTCAACATACACTGCGATGATATCTAATGATAAAATAAAACCTAACATTTTAATTATAACAGACGAAAACAGCTTGTTAGAAGGGAAAAAAATTGCAAGGTTAACTAAAATCAAATATCCAGATGTAAAAATCATATA
>JAWSUU010000290.1:0-2108 GCA_033549325.1 Bacillota bacterium
CCTGCCACAATTTTCATATTATACCTACTTTATTTTTTAAGTCTTCCTCTTTTCTCATAAACCTCTGCTGCTTCTCTAATAAATTCAGAATTAATTTTACAATTATATTTTTTTTCAAGTTCATCTGCAATATCTAATAATTCTTGTTTTGTTGATCTATATGGTCTTAAAGCACCGTATATTTCTAATATTCTTTCGTCTGGTACTTCTATTAGTTCTGCTGCTCTTCTAAAATTATCAGCTAGTGCTTTTCTATTAACTTTTTCCGCTACTTCTGCCTGCATATCCAAAGTTTCTTTTGATACTTTTAAATCATCGTTCTTAACCTCTCCATTGATTGCTTTCTCTAAAGTTAATTCTGATAATTTTTTTCCTGAATGTGTTTTTACTTTATCAGGTATTTTTTTACCAAAAGGATAATCCTCTATACTAATATTCGAATTAGAACTTGTTGTTTTAGTACTTTTTGTAGTGATACCTTTTCCCATTGAATTTAACACTTCTCTTACAACACTTTCAATTAATTGTTCATTATTCATTTCTCCACCTCCTAAATAAATTTAACGTCTAACTGCTGCGTGCCTTTACTCTCATCTATATGTTGAGTTTCTTTAATATGCAAAATTGCTGATATTGCCTGGTATTTAGGTCTTGCCATTTGATCATTCTTTGCCGGCACAGGACTTGGAGATTCATCTTTTGCATACTTCGCAGCATTTTTTCCTATAGCTCTAAAGGTTTCTAGATCAATTAGAGGTGCTTGTGGGAATAATTCCAAATTATTTAAAGGATCTAGATTAGCTTGATGTATTACTGAAGTACCTTTTGATTGAATTCCTATTCCAATACCTGATCCACTCAATTTAGCTGCTTGATTAGAAATGAAAGATACATCTGAGGTTCCATACATTTTTAGAACTCTAGCTTTTAATCCTTCCTCTTCTATTCCTGCTATTACTTCTTTTAAAACTTTAGCATGAGGTATTTTAACAATTGTTTTTGTTTGTCCTACTCCAAAAGCGGGTCCAACTCCTATTACAACTTCTTTAGAGCTTGTTCCTTTTTCTGCTTTTCCAATTTCTTTTAATTCTATACCTTCAGATCTAGAATTATTTGGAGTAGATACATTTGGTGTAGAATTACTTGGTTGCATTTCATTTAGTACTTCTTCAATTATACTTCTCAATAATTTTTCGTTAATTTCCATTTGTATTCTCCTTCCTAAAAATCTTCAGGTTTAACTAAGTTATTTAATTTTTTCATTTCGTTCCATCTTTCATCACTTATTACATAACCCGTCATTGGCCCATGATAAGTGTTAGCATCGTTTACAGCACTTATAACATTAAAGTTTTCGTCTATTATTGCTGATGTTTGCAAATAATCTCCAGCTGCTCTTTGTTTTAGAAGTTGGAATAAACTATTTGAAACATCTTCAAAATTAGTTTTGTATAAAGCTTTTACTATATCCAAACCTGTTATTTTACGTTTCATCATATCTTCAATAGCCTTTAAATCTGCAGGTATATTCCTATCTGGCATGTCTTTGCTACCGTGAGCATATGTAGCAGCTTCAACTTCTTCATCGGTTATTTCTGTTAAATTCAACTCTCTAAATATTGCCTGCAAAGCTTTAGCAGCTTTATTTCTTACTTTTATAGCATCTTCTTCTTTTATTGGTCTTAAACCACCATCTATTTTTAAATCACGTTGAACAGCATTCCAGTCGTCAAAATCTTCTGCATCCATATTTGAACCTGCAAACATATTGTCGTAATTAGGTACGGCACTAAATCCAGAATTTATAAAATCTGTTCCCGGCACCATAGCCATTAAGTTCTTTGCTGTTCTTCTAATATCTGAATGAGTGAAAGTTTGGTCATTTCCTGAAGCACATTCTAGGTCGAGCATCATAGCTATAAGGTTTTCAGCTACTATAGCTCTTACTCCTCCTGCAACAGCTCCTGGAACTCCAACGCAGCTTATTGAACCATTTTGTAATCCTTGAACACCTGCTCCTTTAGTTAAAAACACACACCTAGATTCTAAGTATAGCATTGATTTTTGCTCAGCATAAGCCATTAATACTTCTGAACCTGTTCCAGATG
>JAWSUU010000291.1:0-2083 GCA_033549325.1 Bacillota bacterium
GCAAGATAGTCCTGACCAAAGTCAGAACTGGTGCGACTGCCTGTCGCACAAAAATCAGTAGCTTTCACTACTGACTCGTTTTCTATTTATATACTTCTATATTTATATCAAATTTTTTAATCTTTCTATATACTGTTGATTTTCCTATGTTTAATCTTTTTGCAGCTTTTATAACATTACCCTTTTCAGCCTTTAAAGCTTCTTCAATGTATATTTTCTCTACTTCTTTTAAATCTGCATTTTCAATATTAATTTCTTTTTCTTGTCTAACATCTTTGTCCCTTGATATTCTTACATATTCATCATCACTTAGATAATACTCTCTCTGTATGAAGTGTCTTAGCTCTCTTACATTTCCTCTCCACTGGTTTTTACTGAGATTGTCAATAAAATTTTGGGAGAATTCTTTACTCCCCTTACTTTCTTTATTTAGTTGATTTAAAAAGTGTTCAGCTAGGAGCTTTATATCTTCCACTCTTTCTCTAAGAGGTGGTAAGGTAATATTGATAACATTTAGTCTGAAGAAAAGGTCTTCTCTGAAAGATTTTTGTTCAATTTCTTCTCTTAAATTTCTATTTGTAGCAGTTATTATCCTTACATCTGTACTTCTTTCATATCTGCTTCCTATTCTATTTATCTTATTATTTTCTATTACTCTTAATAGTTTAGACTGTATCTCTAGAGGTAGTTCACCTATTTCATCTAAAAATATTGTCCCTCCATTGGCAAGTTCAAATTTTCCTGGTTTTCCTTCTCTTGAAGCTCCTGTAAAGGATCCTTTCTCATAGCCAAACAGCTCGCTTTCTACTAAATCTTTAGGTAATGCAGCACAGTTTACAGCTACAAAAGGTCCACCACTTCTTCTGCTGTAGTTATGTATGGAGTGGGCAAAGAGCTCTTTCCCCGTACCGGATTCTCCCTGTATTAATACGGTGGAATTGGTTTTTGCTATTTTCTGGGCAAATTTTATAATTCTATTCATTTCTTCATTTTCTGTCAGTATATCTTCAAATTCATAGGATGCTTTGTATCCTGCTATGTGTGAAACTACCTTTCTAACCTGCTGTGCTTCTTTTACGAAAAATACTGCACCAGTAACATGTCCTGATATTTTTGTAGGAGAAATGTTAAGAAGGCATTCGTGTTTGTTATTTTTGAAGTTTATTGTGTAGTCGCTGATTCTCAAACTTTGTCCATCATTGAAAACTTTATTCTTTATATCTATATCGTCGAACATTTTTTTAATATCTATATTTTCAAATTCTTTTCGATCAACATTAAAAATTTCTAGAATTTTTTTATTTGCATTTGTAATTTTAAAATTTTTATCTATAACAAATAGTCCGTCTATTACTGAATCCATTGCAGTTTCTATTAATTCATATGATGCTGTAAGATCCATTTGCTTTTCGATTATTTTAGCTGCATATGTTACTATTCCAAAGGTATGTATATGATCATCTTCTACACTTCCAGAAATATCTAAACATCCTATTATTTCTCCCAGACTGTTTCTTATAAGAGCTGCACTGCAGGTCCATGGGTGATGGGATTTGCAAAAATGCTCTGCTCCCAACATATGTATATCTTGCTCTGCAGCTAATGCTGTACCTATGGCATTTGCTCCAACGCTCTTTTCATCCCATCTAGTACCTCTAATAAATCTCAAGGAGTTGTGTTTTTTGTGTATACTTTCGTTTTCTTTAACGTGTATTATTACTCCACTTTCGTCTGTTAGCACCAAACTAAAGCTTGTCTGCTTTATGATTTGATAGATATTTTCCATAACAGGTTCAGCTATATTTATGAGGTTTGCTTTTCTTTCCAAAATCTCGCTAAGTTCTTCTTCAGGAATAATGTCTCCATATCCACCATTGTAATCTACTCCATAAGCTAAGCACCTATCCCATGCTTCTTTAACTAATATTCTCGTGTCTTCTGAAAGTTTGTTATGTAGAATGTAGGATTCCCAGTTTTGTTTTAACTTTTCAATTTTATTTTCCATAAATAACCTCCAGAGAAATATAATCGTTTTGTAAACTTAAATGAAAATTGAGGACCCCAAACCTTCTGTGGTACAATG
>JAWSUU010000292.1:0-2062 GCA_033549325.1 Bacillota bacterium
AATTATAGACAAAACTGAAGAAAAAAAAGGTATAAAAAAATTTGCATTTAAAGTTTTTAATAAATTCAAGAAGAAAAGCAGTAGATTGCAGGAAGAACAGGAAAATCTATGTAGAGATGCTGTTGACGAAATAAGTAAAAAAATAAATGAAATACTAAAAAAGAGAGCAATTTTATACTCGCTAACATTTATTTTATATTTACTAGTAATCTTTTTATCGAATGAATTCGTACTTAAATACTATTACGATGGCAATGGATTATCTGCATTGATTTATCCCTTTAAGTATATTTTAAATTCTTATGTATTTAATTAAACAAGTATTTTAGACCAAAGTACAGCAATCGGAACTAGCAGTATTATCCTTATAAACATAATACTGATTAGTTCCTTTATGTTTGTAAGGTTTTTAAAAGATGTAATAATAAGAAGTGGTGCAATAAAAAGCAGTATGTTTATGGAAACTGTACCCATTATTAATTTTGTTTCTAAAGATACAATATGTTTAAGAACTACAGCAGGCATAGCTAAATCTATGAAATTTAAGATGAAAGTAGGAGCAGCCTGAATGGATTCCTCTATACCAAATAGTTTAAGATAAAGAGCAAAAGGGTAAGATAAAGTATCAATAATAGAAAAGTTATTAATTATAAATACAGATAAACTACCTAGGGTAATTAAAAATGGAATAAAAGATAATAAAATGCTGAGTACAGATTTTATATTTCGAGATGGTTTATATTTAGCTGTCTTAGCCTTGATTGAAGCTCTAGTTAAAGCTCGATTAAGAAGATTTCCTTGTTCTACCTTTTCATTTTTTTTCGGTACCAGATATTCTTCGCTTTTTGTCGATAAGGGTGGTATTCGTACTGTAATTAAAGCTACTGTAAAAAACACAACAACAACCATCATATAATATGTACCAAAATAAGCGGTATCTCCAAAAAGTGCCCAGAACATAAGACAAGTAGGTATGGAAGGTACAGGTAAAGCAGTTATAGTTTTCATTGCTTCTTGCTTATTATATAGACCCTTTTCGTATTCAGTTCCCGTGAGGAACATACTCATAGTGGAACCTACAAAAAAAGCGCTAATAATACTTAGTACTGCATATGCAGGAACTTTAAAAAGAGGTTTTATAACCTTAGTGAGTATTACTTCCAAAAATTCTGCTAAACCAAAATCACTTAATAAAGGCAGAAACATATTTGCTCCAATTATAAAAACAATAATACTTCCACACATTTCAACTAATTCACCACTGGATTGATTAACAGTATCAAGAGGGATTGATTCTCTTAGAATATACAGTAGGGAAAGAAAAAAAGCAGATATTCTTATAAAAAGTTGAGTATAACTTATATTAAAGTTTCTTTTCATAAATTCATAATAACTTATCTTAGATTCTTTCCAAAATTTAACTACTATACTAAATAAAGCAGCAAATAATGTGAAAAACAAAGTAATATAGGCAAAGTATTCAGAAACTAAAACTTGAAAACCGTTGATAATAAAAAGCAATATAGTCTTATCTGAACCCGGAATTATCTTAGCTGTAAAAATAATAAGGCCTATTGAAGATACAGTTATAAATTTTAATAAGTTTTTTTGATCTATTTTTTTTGTATTTTCCATAATTTCTTCCTTTTGATATAATATAATAAAGTATATAATAGTAAAAATTTCTTTTCAAGATAAATAAAATATAATTAATTTGATTTTTAACTAATAAATGTTAATATAAATAATGTGTTTACAAGGAGATTTTATAAGCAGCAAGGAGGAAATCATTAATGGAAGAAATTAAAAATGAAATTATTGAATTTATTCAAGATGAGTTTAAAAAGTATAAATATTTTGGTGTAATTATAGGTATTAGCGGAGGAATCGACTCAACTGTTACAGCTAAACTTTTAGTAGAAGCTTTAGGGAAAAAAAGAGTATTTGGATTGTTGATGCCTGAAAGAGACTCTTACAAAGATACATTAAAAGATTCTAAGATGGTCTGCGAACATCTTGGTATTAAATATAAGGTAATAGATTTGTCACCAGTTTTAAGGAA
>JAWSUU010000293.1:0-1623 GCA_033549325.1 Bacillota bacterium
CCAGTAGTTCCTGTAGCTATTGAATCTCCTAGTGCTAGGTAATGTATAGTTTCTACAACTACTTCTTCTGCTACTATTACATTTACTGTTGCTGTATATCCTGCTGTGTTTGCTATACCTTCTACTAATACTAGTTCTCCTGCAAAAGTATAAGTTCCTGCTGTTTGTCCATTATAGGTTGATGTATTCCAATTTACTCCTAGACTAGTTTTTGTTTCATCATCTAATGTTACTTCTACTGTTTCTGGTAGAGTTATTTGACTAAGTTCAGTTCCGTAGTCTACATTTATATCTGCTAATGTCTCTACAGATACTAATTCTTTATCAATTACTACTTCTTCTGCTACTATTACATCTACTGTTGCTGTATATCCTGCTGTGTTTGCTATACCTTCTACTAATATTAAGTTCCCTGCAAAAGTATAAGTTCCTGCTGTATGTCCGTCGTAGCTTGAAGTATCCCAAATTACTCCTAGACTAGTTGTTGTTCCGTCATCTAATGTTACTTCTAATGTTTCTGGTAGAGGTATTTCTGCAGCTGATGTACCGTAGTCCACATTTATATCTGACAATGTCTCTACTGATACTATTTCTGTGTCTTCTACAACTCCTCCGGATAGAGTAATAGTAAAAGTTTCTGATTTTTCTCTACCTACAAGCTTTACAGATTCAGGACTTACTGAGGCTTCGTACCCATCTGTTACTGATGTAATAAATATACTGTAAGTTCCTCCATTTAAATTAGTAAAATTAACTGAAGTACCATCAAAAGAAAAACTGTTTACAACTTTACCATCTTGTAAAAGATTGAAGTCTACATTTCCTGTCCCATCAAATCCACTGCCATTTACTGTAATTGTATGATTTGGATTAGGAGGTGCTGCAAAAGCTGGTGAAATCATCATGCTAAATATAAAAATAAAAACAATTATAAATGCCAAAATTCTTTTTCTCATTATTTTCACCTCTTTTTCTAAAAAGTCATGCTTTAAAGCACAAAAGTCGACTAAAATAAATTAGTCGACTACACTTACCGCTCCATATTAAACTGTTTTAAGAGCAAAATATTATGTTTTCTTTGTTTATATTATATCATACTCTACATTAAACATATACCCATATATTGATATTTTAATCTGATATTCATACTACTTTAATTTTTTGTTCACCCTTATTTTTGTACATTAGCTGGTCAACTTCATGATAAAAATCTCCAAAGGATTTTTCACCATCTACTTGAAAAACTCCTGATCCCATAGCAATTGAAAAAGAATATTCTAACTTCTCGTTAAGTTCTTTGACTGATTCTAATATCTTTGATTTTATAGTTATGTAATCCTCTTCTTCTAATACTGAAGATAATACAGAAAACTCATCCCCACTCAACCTGTAAACATTACCTTGTCCTGAAAAAGAATCTTTAAGAATTTTACTTAGGTATACTATAGCTTCATCTCCCTTATCATGACCATACCTATCGTTAATGGTCTTTAAATTATTAATGTCAAAAATTGTAAGCCTAAAGGATTTCTTTTCTTCAAGATATTCATCTACTTTCCTGTTATAACACAGCCTATTTTTTCCTTTTGTAAGAACATCTTCATAAGCCAACTTTTCAAAATA
>JAWSUU010000293.1:1633-2049 GCA_033549325.1 Bacillota bacterium
CCTTGATAAATGCTGGAAATGCTTAACAGAGTCTTTACCCATAAGTACTACAAATATCAATATTCCTACACTAGTAAAATGTGAAATAAAAGAAAAATCGTTGTTAAAAAACATAATAGTCTCGAAAGCTGCCATAATCAGAAGAATACTCATATATTCTAAAACTCTCTTAGCCCAAAGATTCTTTCTCTTGAATGTCTCATAAATCAACTCATAAAAGCCAAATATTATAGATGCTAACAGAACTAAATTTACGTATCTAATACTTATAAAAAAGTCTAAGGTTCCCGTCAATTGGAGTATGAGATTCATATAAAATGAAGCTGCGAAAAAAATTCCAAGGCCAGTAAAAACTCTCTTATGTCTTGGTTTAGCAACATCTCTAATAAGAAATAAACAAGCAGCGGGAAATATAC
>JAWSUU010000294.1:0-2046 GCA_033549325.1 Bacillota bacterium
GTATGTGGTAAACAAATGTATTTCCCATTTGCTTTAGAGAAATTTCCAAAAAATATTGATTATGAAATGATGAATGAACAGAGAATAGGAAGGGTGAATTTAGAACTAAATTTTCAGTATTTATCGTTAAATTATGGACCTAATCATGAAGGAGTAAAAGCAGTCGCTGTAGGACAGGTTGTTGATGATGATATAGATATAATAAAAGAAGTTGGATTAGAAATCTGGAATAATTTATTATTTTCCGATGAATATATAGAAGTAATTTTAGAAAATGATTGTGAGGTATAACCATGAATTGTAAAAATATTGATGAACTAATTAATGAAATAAAAAAAGAAACTCAAGATATATGGGTTAATGAACCTTTGGATATTTTTAATATAAAAAATGGGTTTTTAGGAAGCGAAGCAGGAGTATATGAACAATATTTTTCTCCTCTTGTCATGTTAAGTGGTGAGATGAGATCATTAGGTATACATACATTTGCTGATTTAAATCATTTCGCAAATCATGATTCATTCGATCTTGAAGTTTTGAAAATAATGACGAAAAGAATGATAGAAACTGATGTTGGGGTAATAAGTTTTTTTGGTTTAAAAAGATATGGAGCAATCTTAGAAAATTTTAATGAGTTAATAGATACAATTGAAACAAAAGAAAAATATATAGAAGTTGTTAAGGAGATATTCACATTGACAAATAGATACCAAATGTGGTTGCATCAAATTTTTCCATGGGGATTTTCTATGAATATGAAGAAAAAATCTCCTGACTACTATAGAAAAATTTATGAAAGAATGTCTAGTAAGTAAACAATAACTAACAACATTTATTATTATAAATAAAATCAAAATATTAAACAAGAAGGGATAAATTTGGAAAATACTTATTTAATTAAATGCGGGAAGTTATTTGATGGTATAAATCTATGTATAAAAGATAATATTGAAATCTTAGTAGATAAAGGATTAATAGTTGATATATCTAAAAATATACCTTTAAGAAACAATATAAAAATAATTGATTTAACTGAAAACTTAGTTACACCTGGATTAATTGATGCTCATATTCATCCGGAATTCTTTGAATGGAAAAAACTGTATAATGACTACCACAAATATACTGATGAATGGATAGCTTTAGCAGCGTTATATACTGCACAGAAAACCTTAGAAAGAGGATTTACCACTATTAGAGTAATGGGAAGCTTGTCAAGAGAATATGGGTTACTTGATGTTAAAAACTCTATAAACAGTGGTTATTTTAATGCTTCTAAAATCATAGTATCACCCCATTCTTTCTCATCAACAGGAGGTCATGGAGATCTATCTCAAATAGTAAAGACAAACCCTAACATAAGCAGTGTATTAAGTTCTAAGTCAATAGGATCTGGTGTTGATTTCTTTACTGAAGCCACTAGAAGATCTATAAAATACGGAGCTGATTTTATAAAAATTATTGTTTCAGGAGGCTTTTCTACATCAGGGGATTCTCCATATGAACAGCAATTAAATGATGATGAATTAATTGCAATAATAAGTACAGCAAGAGAAAGAGATATTCCAGTTACAGCACATGCTTATACTCCTAAGATTATTAAAAAGCTAATAAAATTTGGGATAAATGGAATAGAACATGGCTCGTTAATAGATGATGAAACTGCAGGAATAATGGAAGAAAAAGGAGTTTATTTAGTACCGACTTTTTCACCATTTGATAAGATAATACTGGATGAAAGTATTGGTGGTATTAATAAAAATAAATCTTTTGAAGACAAACTAGTAAAATACAAAGAAGAATTAATTAAAGGAAGAGAAATAATATTAAAAAGTAAAATTAAACTTGGATTAGGAAGTGATCACGTATATTCTTATAATAGTTATGAAAGTTGGCGTGAATATAAATCCTGGGTAGATAATGGAATAAATCCTCTTGTAGCATTAAGAAGTGCAACTTCCATAAATGCAGAGATTTTAGGTATAGATAATAGAGGTAGTTTGAAAAAAGGAAATAAGGCGGATATAGTCGCATGGAACAAGAATT
>JAWSUU010000295.1:0-2032 GCA_033549325.1 Bacillota bacterium
TCCCATGATTCTAGGATCGACACCGGCGGCTTCAGATCCCATTATTCTTACTAAAGGTTTTAAATTAAGCTCTTTCGCCTTTTCTCTAGACATTAAGACTAAGACTGACGCTCCATCGTTTCTTCCAGATGCATTTCCAGCAGTTACTGTTCCATCTTCCGATATAGTTCTTAATTTATTCAATTTTTCAATGCTTGTATTTCTTCTTGGATATTCATCTTCATCAAAAATAATTTCTTCTTTTTTATTTGCTTTTATTTTAATAGGAATTATCTCATCTTTAAATTTACCTGTATCAATTGCCTCTATGGCTCTAAGTTGACTCTGTAATGCAAACTCATCTTGTTTTTTTCTTGATATTTTATACTCTTTTGCTACTATATCTGCTGTATCAATCATATTAAAAGTTCCATATATATCATTTGGCTGAGATTTAGGTTGGCTTTCAATATTTGGATCTACTAGGACCTTATTTCCATTTCCGACTCCATATCTAACATTTCTTAAATAAAAAGGAGCACTACTCATACTCTCCACTCCTCCAGCTAACACAATATCAGAATATCCTAACTGTATTTGATGCATTCCATTTAATATAGCCTGCATTCCCGAAGCACATTGTCTATGTACAGTGTAACCCGGAGTACTTTCTGGTATACCTGCCATTAGCAGGCTCAGTCTTGCTATATTTGGATAATCAGTTGATTGTTTTGCTTGTCCTATTATTACTTCATCTATCAAACTTTTATCTAGTTTTATTTTTTCTATTGCTCCATTTATTGTATGCATTAATAATTTATCTGCTTCAATGTTTTTTAAAGTACCACCTATTTTTCCTATAGGAGTTCTCACTGCTGATACTATAACAACCTCTTTCATTAGCTCCTCCTTTATTCTAATCTTTCAAATATTGCTGCATATCCCATGCCTCCACCCACACACATAGTTATAAGAGCATATCTTTTACTTGTTCTCTCTAGTTCTGCTAATGCCTTACATGTTAATACAGCTCCTGTAGCTCCTAGTGGATGTCCTAATGCCATAGCGCCTCCATTAATATTCACTTTATTTCTATCCATATTTAATACATCCATGCATGGAATTGCTTGAGAAGCAAAAGCTTCATTTAATTCAATTACATCCATATCTTCAATTTTTAATCCTACTGAATTTAAAAGCTTAGGAACTGCTTTTATAGGGCCTAATCCCATGTATGCTGGATCTAAAGCAGCAACCCTGCCACCAAGGAATCTTGCTAATGGTTTTAAACCCAATTTCTCTGATTTTTTTCTTGACATTAAAATCATTATACTAGCTCCATCACTCATTTGAGATGATGTAGCAGCAGTAACCTTACCATCTTCTTTGAAAACAGTTTTTAATTTTGATAATTTCTCTAATGTATTACCTTCCCTTACACCTTCATCTTTATAGAAATCAAACCATTCTCCATTATCATCTAATGCTTTAATTGGTACAATTTGGTCTTTAAATCTACCCTCTTTTATAGCATAAGAAGCTTTTTTATGGCTTACTATAGCTAACTCATCCATTTCTTTTCTTGTTATATTATATTTTTCAGCTACATTTTCAGCTGTTAGACCCATTGACATATATGCTTCTTTTTTATTTTCCATCAGCCATTTGTTTCTAACACTTTCTTTTGTACCCATAGGGAGCATAGACATTGATTCTACTCCACCAGCTATTACAACTTCCATATCCCCTGTTCTTATTAGATTTGCTGCTGTATGTATTGCTTGTAATCCCGAAGAACAAAATCTATTAACTGTTTGAGCAGGTATTGAATCTGGTAATTCTGCTCTAAACTTCATTAAATTAGCGATATTATATCCTTGGACTTCTTCAGATTTAGAGCACCCTATTATTATATCTCCTATATCTTTTAAGTCTAATTCCGGAACTTTATTAACTACTTTTTTCAATACCTGTCCCGCATAATCTACAGGATGAGTATTTCTTAATGATCCTTTAATTGCCCTGCCTATTGCAGATCTTCCATAAGCTACTA
>JAWSUU010000296.1:0-2028 GCA_033549325.1 Bacillota bacterium
GTGTTGATTATCATAAATTATATAAAAACAAATACAAAATACTCAAGTTAGTTTATAAAAGATCTTACAAGGAAGTAGAAGAAGAGCTAAAAACTTTTTATAGACAGGAAAAAAAATGGTTAAGACCCTTTGCATTATTTATGAGTTTAAAAGAACATCATTTGGGAAGGTCATGGTTAAAGTGGGATGATAAATTTAGAAAATACGATTCAAAAGAAGTAAAAGAATTCGAAAAAGACAATCAAGAGAAGTTGTTTTTTTGGATATTCACTCAATTTTACTTTTACAAACAATGGGCTAAGGTAAAAGAATATGCAAATGATAAAGAAATAAAAATAATAGGAGATCTTCCTATATATGTAGCAGAAGACAGTGCGGATATTTGGTCAAATAATGAACTCTTCAAATTAGACGATAAATTAGTTCCAGAAAAAATCTCAGGAGTACCGCCGGATTTGTTTTCGAAAACCGGGCAGCTATGGGGTAATCCTATTTATGATTGGCAAAAATTGAAAGAAAAAAACTACAGCTGGTGGGTAAGAAGAATTAAACACAGCTTCAAACTCTATGACAGACTTAGAATAGACCATTTCAGAGGATTTCAAGCTTACTGGGAAGTTGACTACAGGTCAAAAAATGCAGTAGATGGTAAATGGGTAAAAGGTCCGGGAATTGATTTTTTTAATAGTATAAAAAAACAACTTGGAGAATTAGATATAATTGCAGAAGATTTAGGATATCTAACAGAAGAAGTTCGTAATTTAATTAAAGAAACCGGATATCCGGGGATGAAAGTACTGCAATTTGCCTTTGATGGAAATTCCAATAATGATTATCTACCTCATAATTATAGAAAAAATGCAGTAGTTTACACTGGAACTCACGACAATGACACTACAAAAAGTTGGTTTAAAAAGGAAAATAATGTTAATCAAAAATACATATTAGACTATATAAATATAGAAAGCAAAAAAGAGATAAGTTGGAATATGATAATAACAGCATGGTCATCAACTGCAGATTTAGCTATAGCAACAATGCAGGATTTTTTATCTTTAGATAATGAAGCTAGAATGAATACACCTTCAACTGATGGTGATAACTGGAAATGGAGAATGAATGAAAATGATTTAAATAAAAAATTATCATTGCAAATTTCATATATTACAAGACTATATGGAAGATAATTTGCGAATAAATTATTGAAATCTATGGTGATTGAAAACAAAAATTTAAAAATACCGGCACACTAATTTTTAAGTTGCCGGTATTTTTCAAGCATATATTAAGCCTTATCTAATCTTATAGATGCGGAAACTATATGCCTTTTATCAGGAAAAATTTTATTTAACTCATGAGCGGTATAGGCTAATTTCACAGCATGAACATCACCTTCTCTTTCTATTTCATTATGCAACTCCTCCCATGTCAAATCATCAGCATCATAATCAGGCATTTCGTACTCTCCTATTTCTGAAGCTATAAGATGTGTAATTATACATGTAGTAAGTATATCTATGTTTTTATTAAAATCTGTTTGAAATTCTTTCAATACAATTAAAGCATGAGTTCCTGTAATACAATGAAGAGCTACTATACTTTCAGAATTTAAATAAGCATTTAAAGAAAGATTAAGAACAGCCTCCAGTTTTTTGTCGGTATCCCCTTCAATAATAAAACCTTTTTCCATATATTCTTTATCTTCGTATAGTGCCTTCATCTTTTGACCTAAAGAGTTTTTTTCGGATAATACTTTCTTTACACTTTCGCTTTTGTATAAATCTCTAGCTTCTTTAATAATAATCTCTTTGTTTATTTTTCTGCTAAATTTAATGGCTTCTCTATAAGCAGTAACATAATATGCTACAGCTCTTTTTAACTCAGGTAAATAACCAGAGTCTATTTGGTAACCTTCATATGCATAAGCAAGTCTAATCAAAACATGAAATAATCCAGAAGAAATACCTAGGGGATATTCATTTAGCATTTTTTTAATATAATAATTTACGTTATCATGAGTCATTTCAT
>JAWSUU010000297.1:0-443 GCA_033549325.1 Bacillota bacterium
TAAGAATTCCATCTAGAATACTTTTTATTTTGCCAGATTTAATATTAGTAACATATCTAGCTGAAAAAATTCCTACAAAAAAAGTAACTATTATTGCCAATGAGGCAGTTTTTAGAGATATAATAAATGGAGACCAATCCATAAACCCTCCTATTAATTATCGAAAATATATGTGAATCCGTATCTTTCAAAAATATGGATAACTTCTTCATTCTTTAAAAAATCTATGAATATTTGGGTAGAATCTTTTTTTATAGAAGATTTAACTATTCCTAATGGATAAACTATCTTAGAGACACTACCTTCAGGAGCTTCTACAATTATTCTAACATTTTTATTAGATGATGCATCTGTGGCATAAACTACTCCAGCATCTGCGCTGCTTTCAGAAACCCAATTTAATACTTCTATGACATTATTCCCAAGGCTTGCTTTTTTTAACA
>JAWSUU010000297.1:468-2014 GCA_033549325.1 Bacillota bacterium
TTGTCCTGCAGGTACACTTCTAGGATCTCCTAAAGCTATTGTATTAACCTTTAAGATTTCTTCAAAAGAGTTAATAGTATAATCACTTTTTTTTGGTAAAATCAAAACAATTTTATTTTCTAAAAAATTAATTATTGAATTATTATCTACTAAATCTTTTTCTTTTAAGGTGTTCATATATTCCATAGATGCTGATATGAAAAGATCTGTCTCCATACCCTCTTCTATCTGAATTTTTAACTTACCTGAACTATCATAAGTAGGAATTACTTTAATATTAGTATGCTCCTTTTCAAATTCTGGAATTATTACATCATCAAAGCAGTTTTTCATACTTGCTGCTATAGCTATGTATATAGTTTCTTTTTCTATAGAAGAAATATTGTCCTCTTTAAAATTTGAACAACTTGTCAGGAAAATAACCAAATATATAGTAAATATTAATATCAAATATTTTCTCATGTCTTATCTCTAGCCCTCCATAGAAACAAACTTAAATTCCTTTACCAAATCCGCAGTTAGGGTAGATACAGACCTCACAATTAAGACATAGACCACCGTTTCCTAACTTGTCAATATCCTTTTTCTCTATTCTATCATCCGCCATTATCCTCGGTAATATTAAATCGAATACTGTTCTTTTTGAATACATAACACAACCAGGTAAACCTATAATCGGTATATTTACCCCCTTATAATTATAATAAGAAATCAACAGCATAGCGCCAGGAAGTACAGGTGCACCGTAGGTAATAATTTCAGCCCCTGTATCTTTAATAGCTCCAGGGGTTCTATCGTCAGGATCAACACTCATTCCTCCTGTGCAAACAACTACATCTGCCCCTTCTTCAATAAATTTTAATATAGAGGATCTGATATCTTCTCTATTATCATCTAATATTTTTTGTCCTAGAATATCAGAACCAAATTCCCTAAATTTTTCAATCACAACAGGTCCAAAAGCATCTTTTATTCTTCCATGATAAACTTCAGATCCAGTAGTAACTATTCCTATTTTTTTAGTTTTAAAAGGTTTTATCTCTAAAATAGGTTTGTTTCCTACGATTTTTTTTGCTAAATTCATTTTTACTTCTTCTATTACTAAAGGTATAACACGTGTCCCAATTAATAAATCACCTTTTTTAACCACTGTATTTCCATGTCTCGTTGCTATAATCATATCCCCAAGACTATTAATTTCATTTAATTTTTTAGTATCTATTTTAAATAATCCATCAATTTCTGCAGCGAGTTCAATTTTTCCTTCATGTACAGGCAGAGCTCTCATGTATTCATTCTTGCAAATATCACGAAGTATTTCAGCAGCAGCATTTTCATGCATCATGCCTTCTTTTTTCTCCCAAATATATAAATTTTCTTTTCCTAAGGATAGAAGTTTTGGAATATCATCTTTTTTAATAACATGCCCTTTTTTAAAAGCTATGCCTTTCTTTTTGTCTTTTACAATTTCTGTTATATCATGACACAATACTGAACCTATTGCATTTGTAGTTTTTATTTGCTTCATAATTTCCTCCTAAAAGGT
>JAWSUU010000298.1:0-2011 GCA_033549325.1 Bacillota bacterium
TGGGTGGCAGATGATATATCCTATGAAGACGACAGAGAAGATCCTGTAGTTACACAGGAACAGGTTGACTTGATGAGAGATGAATTCGACTCCAATATATATCCTACTGATACAGACTTTTTTGGTATGCCTAACTCCCATACCGGTGGGAACTCTTTGTTAGTATATTGGGGTTACTTTGAAGAAGGGTACTACGAACCTGAAGACGGTATAGAAAGGGTAATAATGCTCGTAGATAATGTAAGAGATGAGCAGTTTTACGATGAGGAATACCCATTTTATGTAGCTGGATTCTATTCTCCTACCTATCAAGATTATTTCGACAGAAATATTATCACAATAGATACTCATAAGTGGGAAGAAAGACTTGAATCAATATACTACGGTGTTGTAGCCCACGAATTCCAGCACTTGATTCACGATGATAATGATCCTTATGAGACTACTTGGGTGAATGAAGGAATGTCTGATTTTGCAGAATTCTTATGCGGTTACGGTCATCCAGAATCCCATGTAGAATTTTTCCTTCAGCATCCGGAAAATTCATTAGTTGAATGGGATGATCAGTATTCAGCAGACACAGGACCTGAAACATTAGCCGATTACGGACAGACTTATTTACTTACACTATATATGTTTGATAAATACGGTCAGGAATTTATTAAAAACCTTGCTCAAGATACAGATCAGGGATTCACTAGTGCAAATAAAATCCTAAACATATACGGTACTGGAATAGATTTTGGAGAGCTTTTTAGAAGATTTTCTATAGCTGTAGCAATAGATAGCTACATGCCTGGAGAAGGAATCTATGAATTTGACAGTATTGATGTGAATGTAGATTTTGAAGTTGCTCAGGAATACGATAAGGACGGAGTGCCAGCATGGGGAGGAGATTACAAAATACTAGAAGATGCAGCAAAGATACAAAACATAACCTTCGACGGAGTAGATTTCTTACCGATAAAATGGATGGTTGTCGATGATCCTTTAGCTGAAAGCGACCCTAGCGAAGTTCTCTGGGGTAATGAAGGCCATGGCATAGACAATGAAATAATATTTGAAGCAGACCTTACTTCAGTAACTGGGGCAGCTCTTAAATTCGATACCTATATGGATATAGAGGAAGATTGGGATGCTGGATTTGTACAGGTATCTACAGATGGAGGTTATACATGGACAAGCTTGGCAAATGATTATACTGTAGATGATACTGAATTCCCAATCAACGTTCAGGCTCCAGAAATATACTACAATTTACCTGGATTAACAGGTTATTCTGATGAATGGATAAATATGGAATTCGACTTAACTCCATATATTGGTCAAGAAGTATTATTAAGCTTTAGATATATGACGGACATGGCGTATAACGATACCGGTTGGTTTATTGATAATATTTCAATTCCAGAGATAGACTATTACAACGACTGCAGCAGCCTTGAAGGATTTACAAACTTAAACGTACTCCATGAAATATATGTGGATTACGTAGTAACCTTTATAAACAAAAAATCTTTAGGTATCGGTCAAAACAACTCTTTATATAAAGTGCTAGACATAGAACCATTTAATGTTAGTGAAGCTGAAGCTATTACCCTTAAAGAATTTTTAAGCGGTGGAGAAAACTATATGATAATATGGTATGCAGCTCAAGATGGAACTATGGGAGTAGTAGATTACACCTATGAAATTACAGAAAAAAGTGATTTGGGAAAAGCAAAATCTAAAGAATAAACATAATCTATATAATTAGGGAGCTTAGGCTCCCTTTTTTGTAAAAATAAATTTGAAATATTTATTCAATAGTTATATAATTATTTACAATGGAATATAATTTTGAATATTATAATAAATAACTATGGGGGAAAATATGGGAGAAGTAGGAAATGCTATTAAATTACTTACTATTCTTCAAAGTAAAGGTGAAGCAAAAAGTGATTATCTTGCAAATAGACTCGAAGTATCTAGAAGACAAATATATAGATATATAGAACAACTCCAAAAATCC
>JAWSUU010000299.1:0-2010 GCA_033549325.1 Bacillota bacterium
CAAACAAAACTAAAAAAGGAACAAACAAACCAAACATTCCACCATAAAATTCAACTTTTTTATTCATAAATATCTCCTCTCTTTTTATAAAACTAATATAATTAATATTTCTGTGGAAAAACTGAGTTAAATAAAAAATTTGTGCAAGTATTAATGTCAAAGACTGGAATTTTAAATTTTGTCCATATGTCTCTACTATAAGTTCCTAAATTGCTACATTCAAGAACTATAGCTCCAATGTCTTTATTATCTTCTATCATTTCGTATACTACATCAACCACTTCTATACTCATTAAATCTCTATTTAATTTATCACCCCCATCTATAACTATTTTTTTAAAGTGTTTTGAATTCTGCATTCCCTTAATTACTAATCTATCAAAATTCTTAACACCACCTCCCATTAAATGATCTTTTTTTAATAACTCACTATGTCCTGTTACAATTCCAATTTTTTTGTTGTCAGAAATAATACTCTCAATAAATGGAATTAATACAATACTAGAAGTTATTACGGGAATTTCTATAGAATTCTTTATATCATTTTGGTAAAGTCCCATTAATCCACAGTCTCCAACTATTGCTTTAATTCCCTGGTTCTCTAGTTCTTTACATACTCTAACTAATTCTACTTTTATATTTTCAGAACCATTTATTAAATCACTAAAACTGCCTTTGACTATGCCATACCTTACTCCAAAATCATAGGTGTCTGCATCACCTGGATCTCCAGGTATTCTAGGTGCCGTTCCGTTAAATACTAAAACTCCTATTCTTTGTCCGTAGAAGGGAAAACCTTTTCCCATGTTTTAATCACCTCCATTCATAAAGAGGCCTAGATAAAACTAGGCCATTTTATTTTATCCTTTATAATCAGGTGCTTTCTTTTCTTTTGCCATTTCTAATACTTCTATTAATCTATCTATATCTTCTTTTTCAACGTAATATTGACAGGAAACTCGTAATCCACCAATATTTGAAGTGAATCTACATGCTACATAAACATCATGTTCATGAATAAAGTCTAATAATTCATATTCATCTTGGATAGAGTCATAAAATCTAAATATCACGATACCTGATTTATGTTCTTCATCATTATGTGTAACAAGGTGTGCGCCAATTTCTTCTAATCTTTCATAACAATAGTCTCTTATTTCCAAAACATGCTTTTCAATATTCTCTATTCCTAGTTCATTAATAAGTCCTAAACTCTCACCTAATGCCATAGCTCCAACATAATTAGAGGTACCACCTATCTCAAATTTTCTTGCTGTGTCAGGAAATTGCCAATCATTAAGAGGAGTAACTTCTGGATTACTAAAATAAGCTCCCCAACCACCTTCTGGTTCTTCAAGGTTTAGATATCCCCAAAATGCAGGTCTTAGTTTCGGTATTAAATCTTTTCTTACGTACATAATACCTGTGCCAAATGGAGAATTAAGCCATTTGTGTCCGCCAGCTGTTAGAAAATCCACATGAAATTCTTTTGTGTCCATTTTCAATACACCCATTTCTTGTATTGCATCTACTACAAAATAAATTCCATTTTCTTTACAAAAATCACCAATTTCTTTTAAATCCATTCTCCATCCATTACACCATTCTACAGATGATATAACGATAAGTTTAACGTTTTCATCATAATATTCCTCGAAATCCTTTACATCGAATTTACCATTACGTCCTGGTACTACTTCGATTTCTATTCCATGAGTTTCTCTCATCATACACCAAGGAATATTTACTTGTAAAAATTCTAAGCTAGTGGTTAAAACCTTATCTCCCTTTTTAAGTGGAATAGAAGTTGCTGCTATATTAAGTGCATGAGTTGTACTTTCCACTAAAGCGATTTCTTCAATATCTGCATTTAGTAATTTTGCTGCCTCTTCATAAGCTTTTTGTCTCTTAGAATCCATAGCTAAATGATGAGCAGTTGAAGATTCTTCATCGTTTCTTCCACAGTATTTAACAAATTCCACCAATTTGTCTACACTTCTTTTTGGTGCG
>JAWSUU010000300.1:0-2005 GCA_033549325.1 Bacillota bacterium
GTATTTGTTTTCTTGCAAAGACATTGTACCACAGAAGGTTTGGGGTCCTCAATTTTCATTTAAGTTTACAAAACGCATATTATACGAGGGAGATTTGTTTATGAAATTCCAATATAAAATGCTTATAATGCACTTATACATTTAATAAAAAATATATATTAACGCATAAGATAAATTGTTACATATTTTTTGACTTTGCATTTCAAAATTGTTATAATTATTACGAAATATTAATAACGATAAATCATTATAACTATATCTTAAATTCAAATGAAGGAGGTGCGTTATGAAAGAACTACCAAAAGGCTTGTATATTTTTAATAAAGATACAGATGAAAAAGAAAAAAAGAGAAGTATTTTTTGGTTCTGGTATTTTGTTATATGTATCTTGGCGACTATGTGGCCAATCTATATAATAGCTAACAGAATCTACCCAATGATATTAGGAATGCCATTTTCTATGTTTTGGGTTGCATTTTGGATTGGACTTTTATTTGTTGGAACTATGACTAAATTTAAACAAGAATATTAGGAGGTGATTTTATGTCAAATACTGTTATTGTACTAGGTATCGTATTAACTTATTTAGGAATAGTAATGTTTATGGGAATCCGTGCTGGGCTTTACGGCAAAAAAGACGATATGAATGAATTCGTTGCTGCAAGTGGAAGTCTAAATGGATTAACTATGTATTTCTTAATGGGAGGAGCAATCTTTAGTGCTTTTGCATTCTTAGGAGGTCCTGGTTGGGCTTATTCTAGAGGGGCTGCTTCTTTTTATATTTTAGCTTATTGTGCAGCTGGTCTTATACCTTGGATGATTTGGGGTATAAAAGCTTATAGGTTAGGAAGAAGGTATAATTACATTACTCAGGCTCAACTTGTTTCAGATAGATATAATTCAAAGGCTCTATCAGGAATAATGGCTATAGTTAGTATATTAGCATTTATACAATATATAGCGCTACAACTTAAGGGTATGGCTTATGTACTAAACGTAACAACCGATGGTTTAATACCATTTTGGATGGGTGCTTTAATAGCCTATACAGTTGTTTTAGTTTATGTATTTACTAGTGGTGTCAGAGGAGTTGCATGGACAAATGTTCTACAAGGTTTACTAATGCTCATAATGGCTTGGATTTTAGGAATATGGCTTCCGATTAGATTCCATGGAGGAGTAGGTCAAATGTTTCAAAACATCGCCGCTTCTGATCCTGCACATTTAGTAATAGGAGAAAAAATTTCTTGGGCATCTTACTCATCGGGTCTATTGATATCAATTTTAGGTTTTACTATGTGGCCTCATCTTTTCATGAAGGCTTATGCAAGTGAATCAGAAAAGACTTTAAAAAGAACTATAGCACTATATCCTACTTTCGCAATATTTATGGTACCGGTGCTTTTCATTGGATTTTCAGGTATTGGAATAGTGGAATACGGTACACTTGAATCCGCTGACCAAATATTACCATACATGGTAACTCAACTTAATTTGCCAGCTGTATTATTAGGATTAGTAGCCGCTGCTACACTAGCTGCTGCCATGTCTTCTTCAGATACAATTACTCATGGTGCTGCTTCGGTTTATACAGTGGATTTTCATAAGAAGTTAATTAATCCAGACATCAGTGATAAAAATGCAGTTAGAGTTACAAGAGCTGCTGTTGTTTTATTTTGTACTGTAGCTTATTTAGTAGCAATTTTTGGTGGACAATCGTTAGTTGCTCTTCTTTTAGGAGCTTACGGTTCTATTGTTCAATTCTTACCTTTAGTTATTTCAACTTTCTTCTGGCCTAGGTCAACAAAGTATGGAGTTATTGCAGGATTGCTTACAGGTATAGCATTGAATTACTATGTTACATTATCAGGCTTCGCATTTTATGATCTACATTCAGGATTAGTAGGACTATTTGGAAATACAATAGTACTTATTGTTGTAAGTATTATGACTCAACCTGAAAGTGCAGAACATGTCATGAAATTTGTTGAAGGATCTCAAGTTC
>JAWSUU010000301.1:0-1990 GCA_033549325.1 Bacillota bacterium
ATAGATTATCACAATAGATTTGAACCAAAGGAAGTGATAAATTTATTAAAGAATATGTAAGGATAATAATTAAATTTTAAAGGTGGAAATGATAAATTTTATTTTGTCATGATGTTTGCCTATGAAGGAAAGCAAGTTAATACAATTAGCATCAGATTTTGTAAATAATTCCAGTGAAAATTATATAGCAGAAGAAAATAGTGATATAGAACTTAAAAAAAATATAAGAATTTTTGAGGAGCCGATTTTTGCCTTTGGTGATGTTGAAGATGATGAGTTTAAAAGGTTAAAAGAAGAGGGCGTAATAGGTGAGCATTTTAAATTACCGAAAGAATGGCTACCAAAAAGTAAGACTGTTGTATCTTTTTTTCTTAAATTTAATGAAGATATTAGAAAACCAAATGCTATGAATAAGAATAGGCCTTCTAATGAATGGTTGATTGTAAGAATTGAAGGACATTCATTACTGGATAAACTGACAATATATTTAAAAAACGTATTAGTTGAAGAAGGATATGGAACTTTAGTACCTTCATTGGGAGAGGATTTTTTTTCAAGGAAAAAACCTGAAGAAGTTAAAATAAAAAACAACAATAAATTTCTTTCATTTACCAGTAATTGGTCGGAAAGACATATATCATACGTCTGCGGCCTAGGTACCTTCGGTTTATCTAAGGGTATTATAACAAAAAAAGGTGTTGCAGGAAGATTTTGTAGTTTAATAACTGAAGCGGATTTTAAAAGTACAGAAAGAGAATACAGAGATATTTATGAGTACTGTAACAAATGTGGAGAATGTATAACTAGGTGTCCTGTAGATGCAATTTCATTTAAAAAAGGAAAAGAACATCTCCCTTGTTGTGATTTTATAGATAAAGTAAGGAGTCTGCATGAACTTAGATACGGATGCGGTAAGTGTCAGGTTAAGGTACCTTGTGAAAATGGGATACCAAATAAATAATTTTGGATTTGTTATATCATAAGAATTAAATTATCATATTCATGAATGAAAATTATCTTGTAATGAAGTTAAATATAGACAAAATTATAAATAATAGAGGAGGAAAACATGGGAGAAATAATGAGTAAATATATGAAGGTTGGAATTGTGCATTTCATGGCATATCCTTCTACGGGAGGTGGAGAAGGACCTATAGTTGAAACAATCCAAAAAATAGCTGAAGATGATTATTTTGATGCTATTGAAATTAGTTGGATAAAAGATATAAATAAAAGAAAAGAAGTAAAAAAAATATTAGAAATAAGTAAATTAAAAATCACCTATGTAGCTCATCCTAGGTTGTTATCAACTGGATTAAATATAAATGATTGTAGAAATAACGATAGAGAAAAAGCTTTAAAGACTTTAAAAGATGGAATAGATGAAGCCTATGAATTAGGAGCTGAAAGTTTTGCCTATTTAAGTGGAAAATATAAGGAAAAGAATCTAGATGAAGCCTTTGAAGCATTACTAAAATCAACAAAAGAACTCTGTTCTTATGCAGGGGAAAAGGGATCTATGAATGTTCTTTTGGAAATATTTGATCATAAGATAGATAAGAAATCTTTAATTGGACCAACGGATTTGGCCCTTAAACTAGCTGAAGAAGTGGAAAAAGAGTTTAATAATTTTGGACTTATTGTTGACTTAAGCCATATCCCTTTGATAGGCGAGGCTATTAGAGAATCAATTATTCCAATTAAAAAATATATAAAACAGTTTCACATAGGAAATTCTGTTGTCAAAGACCCTTCTCTAGAAGGCTATGGAGATAATCATCCGAGATTTGGATTTCCAAATAGTGAAAATGATGAAGATGAGGTAGTAGAGTTTTTAAAAGTGTTAAAAGAAATAGGTTATTTGAATTCTACTGAACAGAAGGTTGTAAGTTTTGAAGTTAAGCCTTGGAAAAATGAGAAACCGGAACTTGTAATATCAAATGCAAAAAGAACTTTAAACAGAGCTTGGTCTAGAATTTGATTTGAGGAG
>JAWSUU010000302.1:0-1984 GCA_033549325.1 Bacillota bacterium
GTTACAAAAGAAATGGATGTACTTAATGGTATTAATTATGAGGGAGAAGAGTTAGATATTTATAAACCTTACTATGGAAGAGTAATAATAAAATACCATAAGACTTATCAGCAACAAGGACGTTATTATGAAACAATTTGTGATGAATTAGAAGTACAGCAAATATTACCTACTGTATTTGATGGAGAAGATTTTCCTGGATATGATAAGGTTAGGCTATCATATGGTCAACTTGAATCTGTTTTAACTAGAGGGAAAAGAGATTGGATAGCAGCTTTAGAAAATCAAAAGGATGTATATCTAATTACAGATAAAAGTAATGGCAAAATGTATGTAGGTTCAGCTACAAGTGAATTGGGAATGCTTCTTCAAAGATGGAAGAGTTACATGATCAATGGGCACGGTGGAAATAGGGAATTAATTAATCTGGTTAATAATAATGGACTTGACTATATAAAATCAAACTTCCAATATTCAATTTTAGAAAATTACAATGCAAAGGTTGCTGACAATGTAATTTTAAAGAGAGAGTCTTGGTGGAAAGAAACATTACAGACAAGAAAATATGGGTACAATAGCAATTAGGGGAGATGTTAATTTCTATAAAAGCTAAAGCCTATTTTAGGATTGTAAAGATTAAAATTCATAATTTAAAAATAATTTCTTATAAGAATATAATTATTATAAATACAATAAAATTAATTAATTGAATCTAATAGTCTAAAATAGGTCAGGCTGTTAATGGACATATTAGAAATTTTTGATTTATCGATAAATAAATCTATGATCTATTGACAAATAAATAAAAGTTGTGGATTTGCTGGAAAACTCATAAATAGGAGGAATTATGAAGATAGATATTCATTCACACACAAAAAAAATAAAATCTGGAGAAGTTGATACTAGAAATATTAATTCAGATAAACTGTGTGAAATATTAAAGTTAACAGAAGTAGGTATTCTTGCCATTACTAACCACAACCATTTTGATCTAGAACAATATAATAGTATTAACGAAAAATGTAATGAATTTTGTCAAATATGGCCAGGTGTTGAACTTGATATAATGGAAGAAGAAAGAAAAGGGCATGTAATTATTATAGTAAATCCATCAGAAGCGAGTGAATTTTGTAAACATATTAATGAACTTTTGGATGGAATCTCAGCTGAAGATTTTAATATTTCAATTCAGGAATTGGTTGATAACTTTAATGGATTCGACTCAGTGTTTATACCACATTATTATGCAAAAAAACCGTCCCTAAATGATTTTGATATTAATAAATTAGAATCTCTACTTACAAATAAAAATAGACTAATAAAAGAAGCAACGAATGCTATATCAGCAGGTATTTATGTAAGTCATGGACATAAGACTATATACGGTTCAGACATTCATGATTGGGGTAATTACCAAATTGAATCAAAGGAATTACCTGATTTACGACTTCCGGTTGAAAGTTTTGAAAAGTTCTGTTTGCTACTAGAGAAGGATGAAACTACTATTAAAACTATTCTAAAGGAAAAGCATTATGAGGAACTCAATTTAAAGCCTTTTGATTCTGAAGACACTGTAAATATAAATATTTATAATGATATTAATGTATTGTTTGGTCCTAAAGGAACTGGCAAATCAGATATACTTAAAGCTATTTCAAAACACTATCAAGAAAAAGGTGAAAGAGCAAATGTATATGAATCTAATAAAGAGGATATAGAAAATACTTATGATATAAGAGGAAATAACATTCAAAAGACACTTGATGACTTAAATTTGATTAGCTGTAAAGATAAAATCATAAACATTAGGGAAGCTGAAGAAGTCAATATAACTAATATATCTAAATATAAAGATTTCTTCTCAAAAGAAATATCAAATAAAAATGCAAATAGTATAATAATTAAAGATTATCTTCTTGAAGACTATAAGCATAAAGAAAGAGAAATTCATAAAATTAATAATGTTAGTAAAACAATTAAGGAT
>JAWSUU010000303.1:0-1975 GCA_033549325.1 Bacillota bacterium
ATCAAAATCTTTTCATCAATCATTTTTTCTTCCTTCCAAGTTCTAAACTCAGTTCGACAAATGCTGCGACTCCAGTAGCAAGAACTTTATCGTCAAAATCGAATTTTGGATTATGAACTTGCACCGTATTTCCATCTCCCTTGTCATATCCAAGGAACATGAAGACAGAGGGAACTTTTCTTGCAAAAAATGCGAAATCTTCACCACCTGGTGCTCCTCGCTCCACACGAATTACATTTTCTTCACCAAGAAGATTATTTAAAATAGGAAATACTTCTTCTACAAGATTATCATCATTGATTAGGGGAGGATAAGTCATTTTATACTCTAAATCTACAGTTGTACCAAAAGCTTTTGCCGTATTTTCTGTAAGAAGCTTCACTTTTTCATATACAAGCTGTCTGACTTCTTCTGAGAAAGTTCTAACAGTTCCTTCTAACTTCACTGTCTCAGGAATTACATTATAGCGAGTTCCCCCTTGAAAGACACCAATAGTTACAACAGCCTGCTCAAATGGATCAACATTTCTTGAGACAATACTCTGGAGCGATGTCACCAGATGTGAACCAGCTAAAATGGGGTCGATGCCTGTATTTGGCATAGAAGCATGAGCTCCTTTACCTTTGATAATTAGATTGAATGGATCCGATGAAGCCATTAATGGCCCGGATTTTGTACCTATTGTCCCAAAAGGTAATGATGGCCAAAGATGCATGCCAAGCATGTAATCAATTTTTGGATCTTCCATCACACCATCTTCAATCATATGTTGAGCACCACCTCCATGAGGAGCATCTTCTTCAGCTGGTTGAAATACTAATTTTACTATACCGTGAATCTCATCACGCATCTGACTTAATATCTTAGCTGCACCAAGTCCCATGGCTGTATGACCATCATGCCCACAGGCATGCATTACTCCATTGTTTTCAGAAACATACTCGTGTTCATTTTCTTCTTGTATTTCCAATGCATCCATATCAAACCGTAATCCAATTGTAGGACCTGGATTATTACCACGAATAATACCACATAATCCTGTCTCATAATAGCCTGTATGAACTTCAACCCCTAAAGACTCTAACACTTCTTTTACATAAGCCGAAGTTTTATATTCTTGTCTACTTGGTTCTGGATTACGATGAAGGATTCTTCTATGTTTAATTATCCAGTCACTAATTTTTTCAGCTTCATGTAAAATTTGTTTGTTATCCATATTGTTCTCCTTCCTTATACTTATATTACCTATATAATGTTTGTAAATAAATTTATAAAAGGTTTAAAGAGAAAGCTTTCGCTTTCTCTTTGTATTTAACCAAAAATTCCTGCACCTGGTCCTATCGGTAGATTAAGCATATACCAAACTATTAATTGAATAATCCATACAACACCAAATGACAATGCAAAAGGAATTGTTAAACTCATAGCTGTACCAATACCTGTATCCTCATCATAACGTTTAAAGAATCCTAAAAGTATTGGAAAATATGGGAATAAAGGTGTTATTGAGTTAGTTGTTGAGTCACCTATTCTGTATGCAAGCTGAGCAAAAGCTGGTGAGTAATCCAGTAACATAAACATAGGTACAAATACCGGTGCTAGAAGAGCCCATTTTGCTGATCCACTACCAATGAAAAGGTTAACAATCATTGTGAACAGTATAACTAAAATGATCATTGGAAGTCCAGTGAAATTAAGCATTTTCAAAAGGTTACCCAAGGATACTGCTAATATTAATCCAATGTTAGTCCAATTAAAGTAATTTATAAACTGAGCAATTATGAAAACTAATACTATATAACCGGACATATCCTTCATTGCTGTACCCATTAGTCTAGGTATATCAGCTTCAGATTTTATAACTCCAACGTTACGACCATAGGTAATACCGATTATAAGGAACCATAAGAATATAAAGGTTACGATACCACTTAAGAAAGGTGATGGGACAATACCACCATCTGGATTTCTAAAA
>JAWSUU010000304.1:0-1969 GCA_033549325.1 Bacillota bacterium
GACTAATTATGAATTAATATATGAATCCACTAAAGATAGAGTGACAAAAATTGATTAATATTCTTATTTTATTTAATTTCAATAAGGGATGGAAGTGTCGCAATTACAGCATTAATTACATAAAGAGAGGTAATATTAAAATGAATA
This sequence comes from Bacillota bacterium, assembly GCA_033549325.1. Classification (GTDB taxonomy): domain Bacteria; phylum Bacillota; class Clostridia; order Tissierellales; family Dethiosulfatibacteraceae; genus UBA8670. Next base: position 148 of record JAWSUU010000304.1, read on the forward strand.
AAAATAGAATGGTTGCTATAATTATAGTACTTATAACGATATTATCAATATATCAATTATATAACAGTGAATATAACATAAGAAATAACGATTCTGAAATAGAAAGAGCTATTATGGAATTTACTACCCCTTTTGAAAATAGCCGTGGTGTTGAAAATCCTGTTATAATTATCAAGAAAGAATTTGAAGGTAATCTTCTAGTGTTTTACAGTGATGAAAACATTGATGAACTTCTAGGATTTACTTATTTAAAAAAGGGCATAAATGGAAAATATCAGATAAGAAGCACAAATTATAGTCCAGGAAATATTTCTATAGAAGTATATAATTTTGAAACATCTAAGAACAACTATATAGCTGTAGGTGGTAGCGGATATAGTAAAAAAATATCATTATATAAGCTATTCGGATCGAAAGATGAACTACTAGTTGAAGAGGAAGTAAATGGAAGTGATTTTTTAAGAATATACGAAGTTAGCAGTGAAACATATCCCGTTATAAAAGTATTTAATGATACTGGGACTGATATAACCCGTGAATTATGGAATAACTTTGAAAATATACCTGGTGCAGGTGTAGGTAAGGTGGAGTTATTTATGCTCAATGTATATATAGCAATTATTCTCATTATAGGATTCATAATATCAAAATATTTTTGGAAAAAGGATATGTCTGAAACATGATAAGTAAAATCAAATTGTCAGAAAAACCTCAGTCTATGACGAATTATTTATAAAATGCGTTGCTAAATATCATGGAACTAATAAAGGTTGAGTTTGTCTTAACTTAAATATGAAAATCAGAAGTAAATGTCTTTATTGTGATATAAAATAATAGATAAGCTAGTGAAAACCAGTAGATGAATATGTCATGTTTTTAGAGGAGGATTTTTATGTTTAGTCATATATACTTCATATTACGTATGGTAGATCCGATAATTTGGATAAAGTTATTTCTTTTCATAGGCATATTATTACTATTATCTTCTATTTTTAGTTCTTTAATGAGAAAATTTTTAAAAGTAGAGAAAAAGAAAGTTTTTTCAAATAAACCCTTGAATGAAAAACATAAAAAGATAGACCGGATAATTCGTACTAGTTTTATAATTATTCTTTTAATAACACAAATCTTTATAATAGCAAGAGTTATAAAAGAACCCGCTTGGTATCTTAAATCACCCTTTCTAATTATTACTTTTAGTGTAGCTTCTGGAATAGTTAGAGCTTTTATGGAATGGAAGTATGCAGAAAACAGAAAAGAATATATTTTTACCATAAGTCAGTTAATATTTATTTTAATTATGTTATTGATATTACTTTCCACTAATTTTTTTAATTTCTTTAATTATTAATAAATTTAGTGTAAAATTTTTCATAAAATGAGCCTTAAATACTAGTAACATTGACAAAAATGTAACAAACCATCGTCCTAACTTGTTATATCTAGTAAAGAGTTTAAAAAGGAGTGAAACAAAATGAAAAATCTATTTAGCAAGAGAAACGTAATTATTTTAATAGCCCTACTTTTAATAAGTTTATCATTTGGATGCACTAAAGAAGAAAAACTACAGGGGACAGCTTATGATATAGAATCAAATGAATTTGTAATACTAGGAGAACTTGAAGATATAAATATATCTAGTTTAAGCAATCCTGAGTCGGGAAGTTTTATATTTGATGAGAAAGAAGTAGTTTTTTCAGCTGAAAAAATTAAAAGCAATGAAAAGGATAATATTATATACAACACCTATGAAGGGATAGCAACTATTGAAGATGAAGAATTCTTGATTACCATTTCCGGAAGTGAAGAAGGACTAAGTGGT
>JAWSUU010000305.1:0-1925 GCA_033549325.1 Bacillota bacterium
TGTACAGCATTTTTGGGATTTTCATATTCCTTATCCCTATGTAAATCCTCTATAATAGAATCTACACTTTTAAATTTATTTTCGTTTAATAGCAGGTACTTAAATAAACTAACCAGTTGTGATGCATGGTTTGAAATTTCAAATATATTATCCCCCTTTGAAATTTCAAAACGATTAAATGTTTTTATCTTTAATGGTTCATTATAGTTTTGATTCACCTTTTATTCCCCCGTTTATAAGCATTACCCTTTTTTGCTCATTTTGATTTATTTTATCACTTATAAAATACTTCTTCAAGGTATAAAAAAAGAAAACCTCAGGCTAATTGGCCTGAGGTTAAAGTGTTGTTTATTTGATATCTATTCGTTTTTTGTTGTCCTTACCTTCAATTTTAGGAGCTGTGACTGAAAGTACACCATTTTCTAACTTAGCATCAACTTTTTCCACATCTATATCATTTAAATATGCACATCTTTGCATGGAAGCCATTCTTCTTTCTCTATGGATATAGTTTTCTTTTTCTTCATTTACTTCTTCTTTTCTTTCTACACCTATAGTTAATTTACCGTCGTCATAATCTACAACTACCTCATCTTTTTTTACACCTGGTAGTTCTGCTTCTATGAGATACTTATCTCCTTCGTCCTTAATATCAACCTTAAATGTATCTCTTTTTAGGTCTCTCACCGGGAAAAAGTCGTCATTAAAAAAGTTATCAATCATGCTGTAAAAATCATCTTCGCTCCTTCTGCTTGGTAAGTTTCTTTTGTTAAATGGGGTTAAGTTAAACATATCGATACCTCCTTTGAATGATATTTATTTTAATTTAATTTTGTTAGCACTCTCTTGTATTGAGTGCTAACTACAATTATAAAATAACATACCTTCTTATCCTTGTCAAGGGTAAAAAGGTAATTTTTTGAAATTAATTATTCTTTTTTCCTAATGTTTAAAGTAAAGTCTTCGTCAATACTTCTAAGGTTTATATCATTTTGTGGGAATGGAATTTCGATATTATTTTCATTAAATATTTTAATTATTTCAAATCTGATATCGCTTTTTATAGCTCTTGAATGATATGGATCTTTAATCCAAACAAAAAGCTCAAAATCAAGGGATGAATCCCCAAATCCTTTAAAATCAACCTGGGGTTTCGGGTCAGCTAATATATCTTTGTTAATCTTAGACATATTCACTACTACTTGAAGTAGTAATTCTCTAACCTTAAAAACGTCCGAAGAATATGATACCCCTACAGGAATATCAACTCTTACTTTTGAGTCTCCATAGGATCTATTTATAACCTTTTCTTCTAAAAAGAAGGAATTTGGTATTATCATATGTTCGTTGTTTAGAGTCTTTACTACAGTAGCTCTCATTTTGATTTCAATTACATCTCCTATTATGTCATCTACCAATACTCTGTCTCCCACTTTAATAGGTCTTTCAAAAAGAAGTATGATTCCTGATATAAAGTTAGAAGCTATATTTTGTAAACCAAATCCAATACCTACACCTAATACACTGGCAAACACAGCCAAACTACTTAAATTTATACCTAAAGTACTTAAACTTATAATCACCGCTATTACCATTATTATATATTGAAATATAGAATCAAAGGTATATCTTATTCCTCTATCTAAATTGTATTTATCATATACATTAGGTAACAAATATCTTTTTAATAGCTTAGCAATGGAATTGATAAAGGATAGGATAAATAGAACTATAATTATCAAAAAAATTGAAATTTCAGACTCACCTATAGAAAATATCTTCTGAAACATCCATTTTGATTCTGAAAAATACGTTAGTACAAATACTATATATCCGTAAAAGGTCAACCAATTTACAAGGGATTCCAGTATATTTCTAGTTTTTTCTCGGTTTTTGAAGATTTTATTTATCAATCCTCTAATTAT
>JAWSUU010000306.1:0-1922 GCA_033549325.1 Bacillota bacterium
TATTGTGTTGCAGTAAATCTCCTACCAGTGGAAGATATAGAAAATATTATGAGACAGGTTTCTGAAAATAGCTATATTAATAATCTTGAAAAAAAAGAGAAGTCAGAATACTTAGTTAATCTTTTTCAAAATCTTGCTAATCAACAGGGGATCTTATTAAAGTTACGTAAAAAGCCATTTAAAAAGTAAAATTTAATATACTTGTTTACTTGAAAATAGGAGTTTAATTTAAATTTATTTTACAGTTAAAGGAGTTTGTATATGATAAAATATCCATCACCACTAAAAAAAGGAGATACCATAGGTATTTGTGCACCATCATCAGGTGTTACAGGTGTTTTTTCAAATAAACTAGATGTTTCTATAAAAAACCTTAATAATTTAGGATACAAATGTATTGAAACCAAAAGTGTTAGACAAAATCATAAGACAGTTAGTACAAACTCTAAAACCAGATATGAAGAGTTTATGTCATTATATAAAAATCCAGAAGTAAAGGCTATTATTCCTCCTTGGGGTGGTGAATTTCTCATGGACATGCTTCCACATATTAATTTAAAACAAATAGAAGGACTACCGCCTAAATGGATTTTAGGATTTTCTGATACAAGCACATTACTTTTTATCCTTACTACAAATTCAAACATTGCTACAGCTCACGGACCGAACTGCCTTGATTTTGGAGTAGAATCAATAGACAAATCTGTACTTGAAACATTAAACATACTATCACTTGATATGAACAGTAGTTTTAATCAGAAAAGTTTGAAAAAATATCAAAAAGACTGGCTTAAAGTTCAGAAAGATATATTTCCTTCATATAATCTTTCTGAAGAAGTTATCTGGAAAAGTTTGGATAATGAGAATCATAAATTTAGCGGGAGACTGATTGGTGGTTGTATGGATGTTCTTTGTAAGATTATTGGTACACCTTACGATAATGTAAAAAACTATATAAACCAATTTAAGGATAAAGGAATCATATGGTATTTAGAAAGTTGCGAAATGAATGCAGGTGATATCTACAGAACTCTATGGCAGATGAAGGAAAATGGATGGTTTACTAATACTAATGGGTTTCTTTACGGTAGATTAGAGGGTTATGAAGATACTCAAGATTTTATCTATATAGATGCTTTTCAAAAGGCTTTAGGTGATATCAATGTTCCTATAATTTATGATGTGGATTTAGGACATAAACCACCTCAACTAACCCTCATTAATGGAGCCTATGGAAAGGTTAAGTATTTTGGTGGCAAGGGCGAGATTAATCAAATAATGAAATAATTAAACTTAGGAGGAGCTCCATTGAAAGAAGTATTAATTGCTCCATGTGGAATGAATTGCAAGTTATGTGTAGCTTATCAGTTTAAAGAGAAAGATCTTAATAAAAAAGGATTTCATAGAAAATACTGTCCTGGATGTATTCCTAGAGGAGAGAACTGCAAGCATATGGCTAATAAATGCGAATTAATAGGAAAAGGAAAACTACGCTTTTGCTATGAATGCGAAGAGTTCCCCTGTAAAAGATTAAAATCATTAGATAAACGATATCGTACAAAATATCACATGAGTATGATCAAAAATCTCGAATTTATAAGGGAATATGGTATGGATAGATTCTTAAAGGAAGAAGAAAAAAACTGGAAATGTCCTGAATGTGGCGATGTAATATGCTGTCACAATGGATTATGTTTAAATTGTAATGTTGATACTTTAGTTAAAAACAGAAAGTATAGATGGAATGAAGAGTAATAACAAGAATAAATTATTAAATTTTAATAAAATGAATAAATATAGTAATAAAAATTTCTAAGGCGGGTATTACTTATTATAGTGGGACCTATTTTTCTATTATGTTTTTGATAAGAATATACTTATTGTTTATATCGCAATGGTCCCTTTTGTGATTATAGTTCTAA
>JAWSUU010000307.1:0-1676 GCA_033549325.1 Bacillota bacterium
GTAATGATACCGGGACCAACTCCGGTAGTAAGAAGTATTCAAGACCAAATGGGTAGGGAAACAGTATCTTTTAAAGATCCAGAATTCATGAAGGACTATAAAGATTTGATTGTTGACTTAAAAGATATGTTCAGAGTAAAAGGTGAAGCATTTGTTGTCGCAGGTACTGGTACAATGGCTATGGAAATGGCCATTGCAAACGTTACAAAAGATGGAGATAATGTACTTATAGTTTCCAATGGATATTTCGGTGATAGATATATAGAAATATGCGAAAGAAAGGGTCTAAAGGTAGATGTGCTTTCTGCTGAATGGGGAGATACTGTAACACCTGAAGAAATAGAAGAAAAACTAAAGGAAAAAGACTATAAAGCAATAACTGTGACACACGTCGATACTTCAACAGGTACAGTTGCACCGGTTAAAGAAATAGGTGAGGTTCTTAAAAAGTTTGAGGATACTATTTATATAGTTGATGGTGTATGTGCAACAGCAGGTGAAGAAGAATATGTTGATGATTATAATATAGATGTATTATTCACAGGAAGCCAAAAAGCATTTGGAGTTGCACCGGGGCTGGCAATAGTATTTGCAGGAGAAAAAGCTCTAAAAAGAAGAGAAGAATTAGGTACAATTAGAGAGTATTATGTAGATTTTCACAAGTGGATACCTATAATGAATGATCCATCAAAATATTTTGGAACACCTCCAATTAATCTTATATGGGCATTAAAAGAATCCGTAAGGCTGATTAAAGAAGAAGGAATAAAAGAAAGATACGAAAGACATATTGAAGATGCTAGTTATGTACAGAAAAAATTATTAGATATGGGATTTGACATTTTAGCTAAAGAAGAATGTAGGGCAGTAACACTATCCAATGTTTTATATCCTGAAGGTATAGATGATGGAGAATTTAGACAAGTATTAGCTGAAGAAGGTGTGGTTGTAGCTGGAGGACTAGGAGAGTATGCAGGAAAATTATTCAGATTAGGTCACATGGGTAATATAGATAAGCATATTATAGCCTCCACTTTAGCAGCTATTGAAAGAACATTAGAGAGGATAAAATAATATGACATATTTTGAAATAAAAGGAGTTATACCTCCAGTTATAACTCCTTTTAAGGAAAATGATGAAGTTGATTATGAAAAGTTTTCAAGTAACATAAAAAAATGGAATGAAAAAGATTTAGCTGGAGTTTTAGTTCTAGGTTCTAATGGAGAAACGGCCTATCTAAGAGAAGAAGAAAAACTTGAGTTAATAAAATTAGCAGTAGAAAACACTGATGATGACAAAATTGTAATGGTAGGTACTGGATTAGAATCTACTAAAATGACTATAGAATTAACAAATAAAGCCGCTAAACTTGGAGCAGACTGTGCCTTACTATTGACTCCTAATTACTACGAAGGTAAAATGACAGATGAAGCTCAACTGGCTTACTTTAAAGAAGTAGCAGATAATACGAAAATCCCTATATTAATATACAATGTTACTAAATTTACCCATATAAATATATCACCAAAAGTTGCGAGTGACTTAAGTAAACATAAAAATATAATTGGAATGAAAGATAGTTCTGGAGATGTTAAACAATTGATACAATTTATGAATGCCGGGCTTGATAAAGACTTTAATTTGCTAGTAGGAACGGCATCAGCATGGTATCCAG
>JAWSUU010000307.1:1686-1917 GCA_033549325.1 Bacillota bacterium
CAGCTCTTGCTGTAGGGGTAAAGGCATCAGTTATGGCACTTGCTAACTGCTGTCCCGATGAGTGTGTAGAAATTCAGAATCTTTATGAAGAAGGCAACTTAGAAAAATCTTTAGAATTATATAAAAGAATGTACCCTGTAAATTCAGCAGTAACTGGTGGTTATGGAATAGCTGGACTTAAATATGTTTGTGATAAGTTGGGATTTGAAGGTGGATTCACTAGAAAACCAC
>JAWSUU010000308.1:0-1913 GCA_033549325.1 Bacillota bacterium
TTAATAATGAAGGCAATTATGATAATATGAATTTTAAAGCTAACCAAACAAATTATGATATATTAGAATTAAAAAATATTTTAAAGACTATGTGGAAAGATAAACTTAATAATATTATTGATAAAAAGAAACAAGAAGCTTCTATAATTGATCTATTAGAAGGAACAAATTATATGAATAAATTAAATAATTATTTTAATGAATATAAGGAAAAGTACCCGGTAAAGGAAGTTGAATATAGATTAATTAATAATTTAATAGAAGATATAGATAATAATTTTCAGTCTTTGGATTTAACTGATAACATCCATGAAACAATAAAAAAAATAGCTCGTGAAAAAGCATCTCTAGCAGATTTAGATGATGAATTTTTTAAGTGGATTAAGAAAAATAACTATTCAAATAAAATAAAAATATCTTTTTAAAGAGGCGATAATATGAAAAATCAAATTTATTTAGGTCAAGATTTTCTAAAAAAATTAAATGATTTTAGTAAAAAAGACTCTAAGAGAATTATTGAATCTATTGGTAAATTAACTAATTCAGATTATTTATCTAGCTTGAAGTTACATTCTTTAGATAGAACAGATTGCGATTCTACTTTCAGGAGTATAAGAGTTAGTGATGATATAAGAATAATACTTTCACAAAACAAAAACAGATATATATTTCTATATGTTGACCATCATGATAAAGCTTATTTGTGGGCAGAAGGAAAGTATATTAAAGAAAATGATTTCAATTCATTAGCGGTTTATGATAGTCAATCTATAAAAAAAACAATAGATTATTATGATGAAGCATATGAATCAGGGTATGAAAAACCTCTTTTTGAAAATTCAGGATTAAAAGTAAAATACTTAGAGAACTTTGGTCTGAGTAAAGAACATAGTGAACTTATCCTAGACATTAAAAGTGAAGATTTTTTAATTAAGTTTATTTCTTACTTGCCAGAAGAAATACAAGAAGCACTTATAGATTTAGCCATAGGTAATAAAAGAGTAGATGAAGTAATAAATGAATTGGATAAATATAAAGATTTTGATTTAATGGATAATCCTAACTCTAAAAGACGATTTATAGAATTCGAAAAATTAAAATCATTCAATCTTGATGAACTAATTGAAAATTTTGATTTATGGAAAATCTTTCTTCATCCAAATCAAGAAAATTTAATCAAAGGAAATTACTTGGGACCAACTTTGATTGAAGGAGGACCTGGCACAGGAAAAACAGTTATAGGAATGCATAGAACTATACATCTTTGCGAAAAATATTATCCTAATTCAAACAATATTTACTTTATTGTTTTTAATAGACAACTAGTAAAAATAGTAAATAAAAAATTAGATGAACTTCAAAAAGTTAAAAAAACAAATCATAATATAAATGTTATTAATATTGATAAATTGTATTATAACCTTTTAAAAAAACATGGTTTAAATCTTGGATACTATGATAAGAATAAAATTTATAAAATAATAGATAATATATACGAAGAAAAGGATTGGGAATTATCTAAATCTTTTTTAATAAAAGAATTTTTTGAGATAATTCAATATAAGAATATAACTACTATAGATGAATATTTAGAGATATTTAGAAAAGGTCAAGTAAATCAACTTTATAAAAAAACGAGAGAAAAAATTTGGCCTTTTTTCGAAAAATTAAATAAACAACTTGATGAAAAAAATATAATTGATTTTGAAAAAAGAGCATTTATTTTAGAAAAATTAATAGACGAAGGTAAATTAGAACCTTTTATTGATAGTGTTGTTATAGATGAATCTCAAGATTTGTCAGAAAATAAACTAAGAGTATTAAAAAAACTTGTGAAAACAAATCGAAATAATATGTTTATATTATCTGATAAAAATCAAAGAATATATTCGTTGTATTCGTGGAAAAGAAAT
>JAWSUU010000309.1:0-1906 GCA_033549325.1 Bacillota bacterium
CAATATTAGTATTTTCAATCCATCCTTCAAATGTATAGCCTAAGTTCGTCGATGCTGTTACTGTAACAGTATCTCCTACTTTATAATCTCCTGCTCCTTCTACTATTCCTCCCTCTGTTGGGGATGCATCAAGTACAAGTGTATATGTTGGATCTGTTTCATCATCTGCTTTGAAATTAGCTGTTAATGTAACATCTTCTGCTGGCATTGTATAAACAAATCCATCTATATCACTCACTTCATCTCCATCTTCATCTGTCCAGTTAGTAAAGTTAAATCCATTTTCTGGAGTTGCTGAAATTGGTACTGGATGACTCGCTGGATAAGTTCCTCCTCCAGTTAATAATCCTGTACCTACAGGATTTGAAACTAGTGTCAACTGATAAAATTCTATAGGTGGTGGTGCAATTATATCTTTAAAATTAGCTGTGTATTCTACATTTCCTTCAGGCATTATAAAGGTGAAGCTACTACTTGTTTGATCTCCTTCTGCAATATTAGTATTTTCAATCCATCCTTCAAATGTATAGCCTAAGTTCGTCGATGCTGTTACTGTAACAGTATCTCCTGCTTTATAATTTCCTGCTCCTGAAACTGTTCCTCCCTCTGAAGGTAATGCATTTAGTGTTACTGTGTATTTTGTAGGTGGCTCTGTAACAGTTATATTTAACTTTCCTGAATCATTTCCTTTTAAACCAACTCTGTCTCCTAAAGTAATATATGTACCGTTTTGTTGTTCAGGCACTGAAGGGTCTAAGCCATCAAATAAATCAATTTCAATAGATTCAGAACCACTTAAAGCACATATCTTTAAATTAAATGTGAAGCTCTTTGAATTATCATAAAAATCATATGAGTCAGAATCTTTGATACTTATGTTACTTCCATTTATTTCTATTTCTGTTGGGTATATTATAGTAAGACCTTCTTCTTTATTATTACTTCCTGAACCATTAATTGTAACATTTACAGTTTTACATTCTCCTTCTTCTAGAGTGATACTAAATGGTCCATCTATTCCAATATTAAATCCTCCGCCACCACTTTCATTATTTGCAAATGCAAATGTGAAACTACTTAAAACTAATATTACTACTAACATAATTGCTAAAATTCTTTTCATTTTGTTTCCCTCCCTATTATCCTTTAGTTGTTTTATTTGTTTGAAATTTTTTCTAATATTTCGAGTGTTCCAGTTTTATCTTCCCATTTTCTTAGTTCTTCTTTGCTTACTGATTCACTTAAAAGCATCATGAGTTCCATCATACTCCTAAAGTGTACTATTTTTTTCTTCTCCAACCATTGTATGGTACCCTGGATGGAATTGTTTTCTGAGTATTTTATTTTCACTAAGAAAGATGATCCTTTTATTTTGTCGTTGTCTTTTCCGTTCATTAAACTCATCTCCTTTGTTTTCTTCTTATTTCAATTATATGTATTGCACTCTCATATTAGTCATAGCTCAGTCACAGTTTGGTCATAGTTTTTTGTAACAATAGTTGAACGATAGTTAAGCAGTAGTTAAGTAGCATAAAAAATCCTGAGACTTTTACATCTCAGGATTTCTACTGTTATACAATTGTTGTGCTAGTGTTCATCTATAGTTTCGCAATTGTTTTACTATCGTTTACTTGCGTTTCTTAGTTATATATACTCCAAGTCCTGATACTAATGCTCCTAGTCCGAAGAATAAGTCTGTTGGTGCTACTCCTGTATCTGGTACATCTAATGGAGTAGGTTCTTCAACAAATACTATGTCTCCATCTTCTACTGTTCCTGTTTCAGTACTTGTAGCTGTTGCAATGTTTTCAAATGGTCCAGGTACATCTGGTGCTGCTACTTTTACTGTAAATTCTTCTGATTCTCCTGGTTCCAATTGATCTATTACCGCTTCAAAGTCTACCAT
>JAWSUU010000310.1:0-1896 GCA_033549325.1 Bacillota bacterium
TATCTTATCTAAGTTTGAAAAAACATCCTGCTTAACATCCATATTTTCAACTACTGCTTCAATTACCAAATCAACATCTTTCATATCTTCTAGATTAGTTGTTGTTGTTATTCTTTCTAGTATTTCTTCTTTTTGTTTTTCATAAATTTTCTCTTTAACTACCAACTTACTTAAAACTTTTTCTATTCTCTCTAAAGATTTTTCAACTATTTCTTCTTTTAAATCGTAAACAACAACTTCATATCCATATTGAGCTGTTATCTGTGCTATACCTGTTCCCATAGCTCCTGATCCTACTACTCCTACTTTTTTAATTGTCATTTAAATAGCCTCCTTTTATCCAATTTTTACTATTAATGATGCTGCGTTATCTCCAGCTGCACATCCCGCTATAAGAGCATAACCTCCGCCTTTTATTACTGTTTCTTCTATTGCTTCTATAAGTAATCTTCCCATCGTTGGTCCTTGAGGGTGTCCGAATACCATTGAAGTACCGTAGTTGTTAATATTTTTTGGATCTAATCCTAAAGCTTTTGCAAAATGTAAATCATTTACAATGAATGGTGTATGATTTTTTATAGCTTTAAGATCTTCTACTTTCACTCCTGCCTTTTCTAAAGCTGCTTTTGCTGCTTCAGCTGGTGCCGCTGGCATAAAAGCCTTTTTAGTTCTTGATGCTCCGTAGGATACTATTTGAATAGGTATGTTTTTATCCTTGCTTAATGTAAGTGCATTTTCTTTTTCAGTAACTATAATTCCAACGTTACCATCTGCAGGATGAGTTTGAGAACCAAATGTATGTATACCGTCTTTCATAACTGTTCTTAGTTTAGTTAAAGCTTCTCTAGTAGTAGGAAACACTCCTTCATCTTCTTCTAGAACGAGTTCTCCTTTTCTCTTTTTAACCACTATAGGAAACATGTATCTTTTTTGGAATTCCCTATCATTTTTTAAAGCCTCTTTATACTGTTCGTACCTAATAAAAGTAAGTTCATCTGCTTCTTCTCTTGTGAAACCATTTTCTTTTGCAACATTTTCAGCTGTAGTAAGCATACTAAATCCAGTTGCCGGATCTGCATTGATGTTATCAATATTTATATCTTCTTTAATAGGCATTCCACCAGGTCCAAGAGGATTTGGCCAAACTACGTGAGCTGCATTAGATAATCTATCTCCCAGCATACAGTAAACAGTTTTGTATCCACTTACTTCCACTGCTGAAGCAGCGTTAAATACTGTTGTTGTAGATGTAGCACAAGCATGATTTACCGATTGACTAGGTACATTTATTCCCATTTCTGCTGCCCCGTATGGAGCTGCGTAAAATGATCCTGGTTGTATAGATGTATGTCCAAAATATACGTATTCAATAATTTGTGGGTCAAATCCTTTTTCTTCAAAAAATCTTTTACTTGTGTTTCCTGCTAACTTTATAGAATTTTCATTCTGCAAGCTTCCCTGCCATTTAGCAAAAGGTGTACTGTAATAACCACCATATGGTATGTATGCATTTTTAAACATATGAAACCTCCTAATTATTTTTTCATATACTATAAGTGCAACCTTCGTGCCAACTTTCAAGAAAAAAAATCAAAAAACTTTCTAGCCATTTAAATTGAAAGCGTTATCCTGTATCGTTATTAATTTAACTAACTTTATGCAAAAAAAGAGAAACAAAAATGTATATTATTGTAAACATTTTTGTTTCTCTTTTTAGTCATATTATTTATTTATGTGCTTCAACTTTAGTTTCTTTTATAATAGAATAAGGACCGAAGTAATAACTCCAGCCTCTATTCTTGATTGGATTAAATTTACCTTAATCTATAGCTAGAAGGATTTTTAATAGTAAACTTACTAAATATAATTGCAATTAGTATGCCAATAATAAATATT
>JAWSUU010000311.1:0-247 GCA_033549325.1 Bacillota bacterium
TAATTCTATATCTTCTGATGGTCTTGCAATAACTTTTACACTCCAAATAGCTTCGTACTTATCTAGTTCTGATTTAGCTGCTAATACAGCAGCAGTAACTGAACTAACTTCACCTTCTATTTTAATTACTGCCATTCCACTTCCTTTTGTTAGCTCGTATCCTACTAGTTCAACATTAGCTGATTTAAGACATACATCTGCTGCTACAACGGCTGGAGCAAGACCTATTGTTTCAATTATTCCTAAT
>JAWSUU010000311.1:257-1890 GCA_033549325.1 Bacillota bacterium
ATGATTGTTTAGGCATATTAAAAATCTCCTTTTTAATATTCTCGTTACAAATACTTATTTTTGAATGGAACTTTTTTTACAATTCTAGCTGCACATTCTCCCACTTCTCTGAGTATTTCAGATTTTGAATTAAGACTTATAGAGAAAACATATTTGTCAGGTTCTAACTTTTCTTGGTGTAGTATTATATTTTTTTTATCGATTCCGATTCCTACTCCAAGTAATGAAGCATCTGATGCCATCGATGCAAGTTTTTTGCTGTTATAATTTCTAAATTTTTTAACTTCAAAAGGTATACCTTCTTCTTCGATACCAAGAAACATTTCTTTAATGTTATCTTTAATTTCATTATTTATAAAAATATAGATTCTTGGCTTTTCAGCATCTTTATCTTTTACCAAATTTAACACTCCCTATTTGAAAGAACCAGACCAGTAGCAACTGCATTTCTAGGTCCTTCTTTACCTCTTATGTTAGCCTTTCCCGCTACTATCATATTTTTTGATAGTTCATTAGTAACCATCTGTGGAATTTCAAAGTCTAAGGCAGATCCTCCAACCAGTACCACAAATTCAATATCTCTCAAATTATTAGTTGGACTTACTGTTTTTAAAGCTCTTATAGCATTTGTAACAAAAACTTTCTTTTTTGCTTCTCTTCTTACATTTTTTATTTTCTCCAGAGAATGTTCTATATTCAAAGGTATTAAATCTCCTTCTTTTACAATTAAAACTTTAAAAATTAAACTCGGACTCAACTGTTCTTCATAGAATTTAACCGATCCATCTTCATGTCTTATGTGAAAGAAACTTTCTGCTTTTGCCAAAGGATATTTTTTTATATCTTCAGCTAAATCTATGTCTTCTATTCCAAGTTCAGAGTCAATAAGCATTGTTACCATATCTCCAGCTCCAGCTAAATGGATTGATTTTATAGTACCATCTGCTCTTATTATTGAAGCATCAGTTGAACCTGCTCCCATATCTAATATTGCTAAAGGTTTTTTAGTTCCTGGTGTTGTCAAAGCTCCTAATATAGCCATATCTGCTTCTACTCCACCAACTTCAACATCAATTTCTATTTTTTGTGAAAGTGTCTTAGCAATTTTTTCCATTTGAAGCTTTTCAGATTTTACCATAGCTGCTATCCCAACAGCATTTTCTAAAGAATATTCTCCTGCTAATGCACCAGCTACTTTTTGAGGAACAAATGTATCAACTGCTAATAAATCTTTGATTCTTATGTTTTTAGAACTTTGATCTGTTAATTGAGCCATTGTTATTTTTACTCTTTCTAGCATACCTCCAGCATTTGTTCCTTTTTCTCCTGTAATATTATCTACTGATGATACTTTTTCTATTCCTTTCATTATTTCTTTAGCACCTTTTTCAACTGGAACTTCTACTTCTTTATTGACTCCAGTAATTATAATTTTTCCGGCAGGAATACTTCTTTCTTTTACATCACCTTTAGGTGTTTTAATAACTACAGCAGATCTGTTTCCTATTAGAGCTCTCGCTATAGGGACGATTTTTTTTGTATCTTCTGGCGAAAGATCAAAAAGGGTTGCTATTCCATATGGATTAGATAGTTTATCAACTACAGAGCCAACTTCAGCTACTTCAACTGCTGC
>JAWSUU010000312.1:0-1888 GCA_033549325.1 Bacillota bacterium
CTGTTACATTTCCTTTTACTTCTAATACTTCTTCATCTACACCTGGTCCGTATGTTCCCGCTCCGTTGTATATAATTCCAAACACATTACTTAATACCTTAACTGATTCGGCTCTTGTTATGTAATTAGATGCTTTTAGAGAATTATCTTCATATCCTGAAAGATATCCCTTTTGTACAGCAAGGGATAGGGCAGTCCTACTCCAATTAGGTATATTTTCAGTATCAACAAATTTTCCCAAGCTATCTTCTTCTGATGCATTTAGTTGTACTAAATTTTGTAATATTACTGCTACTTCCTGTCTTGTAATGTTGTCGTTTGCTCTAAAAGTATTATCATCGTAACCTGCTATGTATTCTCCGTATATAGACTTTTTAAGATCTTGATAATACCATTCGCTACCACTAACATCATCAAATGATATTACTTCTTCTATATGATTATTTATTAGATTATTAATCAGTGTAATAAATTCCGCTCTTGTTATGTTATCGTTAGGTTTGAAGCTACCATCTTTGTAGCCGTTTATTAAACCCTTTTCTGACCATTCTTCAATTTCTGCTTTTGCCCAGTGTTTCTCGATATCGGTGAATGCCTGGCCTAAAGCAAATCCAAAAGTTGGTGATAATAATAAAACTAATACTATTGATAATAAAATAATCCTAATTTTTGTAAAGCTGCAATTCATATCTGCACACCTCCGTATTTTTTGTATAATTAAATAAATTATACTATATTTTTAAAATGTTGTGAATAAAAATAAATTAGAAAATACAGGTTTATTGATCAAAAAAAAGAAACCCTGAGATTTTTTTACATCTCAGGGTTTTTGATTTTGTCATATCGAGTTTATCGAGATATCTAAGCAGTAAAGATACTTCGGTAATACTCAGTATAACTACTGCTTTTAATTGTTAAATTTTTTTGATCTACTTTTTCTTAGAAATTAATACTCCTGCTCCTGATACTAGTGCTCCTAGTCCGTAGAATAATTCTATTGGCAGTACTCCTGTATCTGGTAAGTCTAATGGTACTGTTTCGTCGTATATTTCTTCTGTTTCTGGTTTTTCTTTTACCGGAGTGTCTTTAGGTATTGGGTCATCTTTTATTTCTATTTCTTCTTTTTCAGGTTCTTCTTTTGGTTCTTTATCTTTTGTGTCCGGTGATGATTCAGGAGTTCCTTCATCATCAACTAATACTGGTATAACATTTACTGATGCACTATCCTTTTCATAGGATGCATGGTCGTGAAACGCTTCTGCTGTATTAGTAAGTGTACCTTCTTCTTCTGTTTTTACACTTACTTTAAAGGTTCTACTTTGTCTTTCATTTAAATTAATTGTTTCATTTAATCCTGTCATATCATCTTTAACTGTAATATTAGTTAACCTTGTATTTCCTTCGTTTGTTACTACTATTTCAAATTCTGCATCTTGTCCAACAAATACTTCATCTTGGACTGCTGTTTTTTCTATAGACATTTCATATGTATTTTTACTTGAAGGTGGGTTTGTTGTTCCACCGCCGTCTCCTGAGGTTTCTTCTTCAAAGACTGCTATTAGTGTTAGGTCCTTTGCTGGCATTGTGAAATTATGCGTTGAGTCTGTGCTTTTTACGTCCCCATCTAATGTCCATTCTTTGAATTCATATCCTTCTTTTGCTGTTGCTGTTATTGTTACCGACTCATTTTCACTATATTTACCAAATCCTGTTACATTTCCACCATTTGCTGGTGATGCAGTTAATAATACTGTGTATGTTGGGTCATCTATAGGTTTTGTATCATCTGCTGTGTAAGTTACTGTAACTTCTGTATCTGCTGTTATGGTTCCTGATACTGTTTCTATATCTGGTGTATATCCAGTTACTTCTGGTGATTCTACACTGT
>JAWSUU010000313.1:0-1879 GCA_033549325.1 Bacillota bacterium
CTCCACGTTATATTGCTTTGTTCATAATTTTTTCTAAATAAAGCTAATTCTTTTTTTGCTCTTGTCATTGCAACATAAAACAACCTTGCTTCTTCCCTAGCTATAAAATCTTCTTCTTTTTCTATTAATCTGTCAAAAATAGGAGTGGATATGCTTATCCCGTTATTGAATCTCAATTTAAATCCAATCTCATTACAATCATCACTTTTTTTATATACAAGATTTACTTTTGTATTTTTTGACTCAGTAGATATTTCATAACTCATATTAGGTATAATTACTGAATCAAATTCTAATCCCTTTGCTTTATGTACAGTAAGTACATCTATTTTAAGATCATTATACATTTCATTTGAAATTTTTTCGCTTACTTCATCAGAATATCTAGTTAAAATTTTCACCTTCAAAAAATCTTCTATTTGTTCTAAAGTCATATAATCTGTATCATGACTGAATATCAAATTTTCAAAGAGTAATTCTAATGTCTTTTTATAATATTCTGTTTTCTCTTTCCTAATATTTTTATTAAAGTTAAGTCCATAATAATTCCAAGGTTTGATTTCATATATTAATTCATGTATAACTCTCATTACAGGATAGTTTTTTAATTTTTTAATTGTTTCAACCCACCATGGTATTAATTCATAAATATTACTACTATTAACCTCTTCAAGTATATTAATATTATAACTACCCTCAATATAATCAGTTGTAAATAATTGTAAAATATAAACTTTACTTCTAGAATGCATCAGTGCTTGTACCAATTTGAAAAATTCTATAATAGGAGTGGTATTGTAAAAGTTATTATTTGTTTCTGAATTAACTAAAAATCCAGCTTCTTCAATTATTTTCTTCCACATACTTGCTTCTTTATTGTATCTAACTAATATTGATATATTATCAATACTACTTTTAGCAACTGTTTTTGTTATATAGTCTATAACTAGTGATGTTTGCTCATGAATTGATGAAAATTCCTTAATGAAAATCTTAGCTTCATAATTATTGAAATATGGAATTAATGAATCATTATTATGTTTAAAATTCAATAATTTTTTGTTGCCTAATATAGTTGAAATTTTATTTATTGATTCAATAAGACTTTTTTCTGATCTGTAATTATATCTCAAATAATGCCTTTTGAACTTTATTTTTTCTAAAATCTTATTAAAAGCTTGATCTTCAGCACCTCTAAATCTATAAATACATTGTTTAACATCTCCAACTATAAATAGTTTGAATCCAAATATCTTTTGAAGTGCTAATAATAATTCGATTTGAAGGTCATCTGTATCTTGAAATTCATCAACAAAAAGATATTCAAGTTTATTTTTTAGCTTAGTAAAACTTTTAGTATCATCATCCATAGTTTTAGATAATTCCATAATTAGATTACTTAATTCTATTTTATTATTTTCATAATTTTTCTTCTCAACATCACTTTCTACTCTTATCATCAAATCTAAAATAGAAATAATAAAATTAAAGCTATCATTTTTATTAGATTCTAATTCATATTTATTACGAGTATCAGATACGCTTATATTTTTTTGTTTTATCTGATTACTTATTTCTTTTATTATTTTTTCGATTTCATAAGTTTTTATAGGATTACTTTCATATAAGTCTAAAAATTTAGTTATATTTTCATAATCATCATAATATTTGTTAATTAATAACTTACGATCATATGCATTTGAAGTTATTTTTATATTTTTTTGGTACCCTATATAAAAAGCTATTTCTTCTAAAACATACTTAACATATTTATGTATTGTAGAAATTCTTACTTTGTTTAAATTGTTTAAACATTCATAATAATAATCATCACCAGTAATTAAATACAAATTATTCAAATGAACTTTGATTTTCTCAT
>JAWSUU010000314.1:0-1874 GCA_033549325.1 Bacillota bacterium
TTACTCAACATTATATGGTAGGAATTAACATGTGTCTATTTTTTTATTGATCCGTGCATTTTATTTTACAATGTTCCTTTTTTTATATAAATAGAGATTGAAAAAATCCAATCTCTATTTATAACTTTTTTGATTTGCACAAATATTTGATTATAACTTAATTAAATAATTAGGTTTATTTCATTTACTTGACACATATAGCATCAATTTCTATTTTTACATCTTTTGGTAGTCTTGAAACCTCAACTGCACATCTCGCTGGCTTATGACCAACAAAAAAATCTTCATAAACTTTATTCATTTTTCCAAATTCATTCATATCTGTTAAAAAAACTTGGCATTTTACTATGTTCTGGATTTTATACCCTGCCTTCTCAACAATTGCTTTAATATTTTCTAAAGATCTTCTTGTTTGTACTTCAATACTTTCTCCTACCAATTCCATAGTTTCTGGTATAAAAGGTATCTGTCCGGAAACATATAAAGTTCCCTTGATTTCAACCCCTTGAGAATAAGGTCCTACAGCTGCTGGAGCTTTTTCAGTTTTTATAAAATTCATCATAATTCTCCTTTATTTACTTATTTCTTTAAGTTCTTGTTCATATTCTTCATCGTCCATGTAGGTTCGTCCCCATCCAGTAACAGCGGCAACAATCATTATAATTAATAATCCCCAACCATGGAACATATAAGGTATAGTCTCAATAACGCTAAAACTTGAATCACCTGCAAACATGTATGCTAATAGTGGACCAAAAGCAAATGGAATCAAACACATAACTCCTGCTGATGTAGCATCAAGAATATTTGCTCTTCTATCTGGAGTAATTTTATGTTTATTCAACATCTTTCTAGTTAAAGGTCCCATCATTATGATTACAATTGTACTTGCAACAGTTAATATGTTTAATACTATTGCAATAACTATAACTGTTAGTTCTGCACTTTTTGGTGTTTTTGTGAATTTAGCAGATTTTTCAATTATAAATTCTAATAGACCACCTTTATCTAACAATCCTACTAAACCCATAAGTAAGAATGCAAATACTGCAATATCTATTAGTCCCATAATTCCATCTACTATCAATCCACCTACTGAAAATGAATTCATGTCTATTACTAAGATTTGTCCCATCTCCATTAAGCCAAATACTAAAGCTAAAACTATTCCGAATGCTCCTGATGACATTAGAGCTACAACTAAATTTGCTCCTCTAAACATTAAAAATATTAATAATGCTGGTACTAAAACCATTATTAATCCATTAGGTGAAACATCTCCTAAAGCAGATAAACCTTCTGAAGAGACTTCCCCTCCTCCACCAAATATAACAAATAATACTATTGAAATACCAGCAGATAAAAAAGCGTATTTTAATCTAGATTTTACAACATTAGCAACTTCAGTTCCTTGAGTATAAGCAGAAGCTATAGTTGTATCTGAAACAGGTGCTATATTATCTCCAAAATATGCACCACATACAATAGCTCCTATCATTGCAGGTCCATTGGCTCCTAATGCAACACCTACTGGATAAAGAACTGGACCTAAGGCAATAACACTACCAATAGCTGTTCCTGTCGCAGTTGAAACTAATGCTCCAATAATAAAAGTAATTGCCGGGAAAAAAGCACCACTTAATCCTATAGATACTCCCAACCATATCAAACCTTGGATTAATCCTGTAATTTTTAACAACTGAGCTATTATTCCAGCCAAAAACCATGCCATAAGCATAATGGCAACCATTTCATCAGCCATTCCCGAAATTATAGTTTCTGCACATTCTTTAGTATCTTTTGCTAATATTAATGCCACTAATAATCCAAGTAAGGTAGGTACCCAAAAAGCCATCGGTAAAGCTTTGCCTGTT
>JAWSUU010000315.1:0-1873 GCA_033549325.1 Bacillota bacterium
ATGGATACTCCTTTTGCAAGAATTGATCAAACACATAGAGAAAATATTGCTAACAATTTCTTAAAAACAATTAGCAGACAAGTGATAATGTTATCAACTGATTCGGAAATAGATTCAAATCTTTATAAAGTAATAAATAATTTAATATCTAAAGAATACTTGCTAGACTATGATGAAAATAACGAAAAAACGAATGTAAAAGATAATTATTTTTTCGAAAGTGAGGCAAATTATGGGATTTAGACTACGAACTTCAGAAAAAACAAAGGATATTTTTGAAGAATTAACAAATCAAACGCATCTTAAACCTTTTGCTTTAGCTAAAATTGCAATTAGTTTGAGTTTAAAAGAATATGAAAAAGAGATAGATTATGATGATGATCAAAATGGTTTAGAACTGCACCGTCAAACTGTTACTGGAGATAAAGATATAATATTTAAATCTATAATTGAAAATATAGAAAATAAGCAATTAACTGAAGATGAATTTTATCCGGATTTTGCAAAAAAACACATTGATAGAGGAGCTGTTATATTTATAAATAAATTAAGATATTCTGGTAATTATGAAAGATTTATTAAAAATATATTGAGTGGGGAAGATAGCATATGATTTATTTGGATAATAACGCAACAACAAAAGTTCATCCAGAAGTTCTAGATGCTATGTTACCATATTTACGAGAAGAATATGGCAACCCATCTAGTAAATATTACACAAAAGCTAATAATGCTAAAAAAGCTGTTGAAGAAGCAAGAAAAAATGTAGCTAGTTTAATAAAGTGTAAAGAAGATGAAATAATTTTTACTAGTGGGTCAAGTGAAAGTAACAATCTAATTATTAAAGGTTATGCTGATTATTGTAAATACTATTCAAAAAAAGGAAATCATTTAATTACGTCACAAGTAGAACACAAATCAGTAATTCAAACTTTTAAATTTCTCAATGGAGAAGTTTTTAATAATCAAGAAGAAAGCCATGGAGAAATGAAAATTAATCGTGGCTATGATATTGATTTGCTAAAAGTAAATAAATATGGTCAAGTAGAAAGTAATAATCTAATTAATGCTTTGAAAGAAAGTACTATACTTGTTTCAATAATTTGGGGAAATAATGAAATAGCTTCACTTAACGATATAAAAAAATTGTCAAAAATAGTCAGTAATAAAGGAATTAAATTTCATACAGATGCGACACAAGTATTAGGAAAGTTAGATATAAATTCGGAAGAAATAGATGCAGATTTCATGTCTTTTTCAGCTCATAAGTTGAAAGGACCAAAGGGAATTGGAGCAGCATATATAAAGCAAGATAAGTATATCAAAGAAAAACTAACTTCATTAATACATGGAGGATCTCAAGAATATAATTACCGTGCAGGTACTTTAGCCGTTCCAAATATTGTAGGCTTTGGAAAAGCTGCTGAAATAGCAAGTAGAAATTCAAAAGAAAAGTTAAAAAGAATAAATACTTTTGAGTTAGAACTAAGAAAAGCTCTTAAGAATAAGTTTGAAGATATTGAATTTATAAATGCAGAAGATCATTTGCCAGGTTCCATACCAATGATTATTCCTAATGTATTTAATGAACTTTATATAAAAAGATTATCAGATAAAATAGCAATTTCTTCAGGTTCAGCATGCAGCGTTAGTGAAGGATCGTATGTATTAAAAGCAATAGGAAGAAATGAACAGCAAAGTAATTTTATTAGACTATCAATAAATGAAGAAACTGTAGAGAATCATAGTGTTGATGAAATAATAGATTTGCTGTAGGAAAGAAGTTATGAGAATACGGTAAGCGTCAAAACGGGCCCACCTTCAAAAGCTAAAGCTGTTATGATAATCTAATCCTTATTAGGGATTTTACAGT
>JAWSUU010000316.1:0-1872 GCA_033549325.1 Bacillota bacterium
TGAGAGCTTTCATAGCACTCACCTAATTTAGTGTCTTGATATCAAATTCTGAAAGCAGTTCAACTAATGACTTATCTTTTGATTCGTAGGTTGTAATTAGAGTTTCATCTTGAAAAATATGTATTTTATTTATTAAACTTCTATTATTCTTCAAATAATCTATTAAATCTTTTACTTCTAGTTTTACTTCATTTATATCAAAAATCTCTTCTTCTTTTGTTAGCTTAATTAAAGTTCTTAAATCTTTTAGCATTGTTTCTTTATCATTAAATTCTAATCTTAGATATAATCTAGGATACTGTCCTATTTTACTTCTAGTTGACAAAAGTGGTATAGATTTAACCATAGCTTTATCTAAAAATTCTATATCGTTTTTAGACAAATTAACTTTTTCACCTCTATTACCGGATATAGTCCCTGAAAAAGCTAAAAATGAATACTTAACTCTGTAATCTTTTCCTATAGAACCCTGCTTGTTTCCGGATGTTGAACTGAAATGAGAGGTTATACTTGCTTCAACAAGTTCAACTTTATTTAAAGAGTATCCCCAGTTAAATTGAACTGGTCCAATATAAGATCGATTATCACCTTTCTTAGTGATAGTAGCTCCAAATAATCTAACATCTACGAAGTTTTCTACTGCTTCTTCCGGAGTCATTCCTTTTATTCTTTCTTCAGATGTCACGTGCTTATCGTTAACTTTTTGAACATAAATTTCACGACCTTGATCTAAGGCAAAATCTCTTATGTATCTTTTTAACCTTAAATCCGTTACCAAGTTTTTTTCTTGAATTGCATCCATTCTTGGTCTGTTTTCCTCATCTGGATCTCCGTTAGGATTAGTTAGTTTGGCATCATATAAAAAAAGTATTTGTCCATTATTCATTACCATTTTCCTCCTCTTTTTCATTTTTTTCTTTATAATTTTTAAATCCGTATCCTGTCATAAGATAAAAAAGATTTTCATTTTTATCAAGAGACCAATTGGATTTTTTCTTATTAATAAGTTTCATCATCTGATGATAGATTTTTTCGTTATAAGATACTATTTTTAGCTGTCTCATTTTTTCGAATATATCAGTTGATAATCTTACAATACGTTTCATATCAATTCCATTAAAATTTATTTTATTTAAAATTGGTTTATAACTACCGTCATTATTTTCGCTATTTCTATTTTGCTTTCTTCCAATTTCACCAACCAAATAACCCATTATAAACATAGCTGTTTTTTCGTCATTATAATCCATTTCTTTTATAAAATTTAACATTTTATCATCTAAATCTATTTTCACACTTAAGCCTCCTTTTGCTCTTTCTATAATTCCCAAATTTTTATAGAATTCTAAAATATATATTACATCTGTTATTTTGCTTTCTAATGCTCTTATTTTATTTGTTTTTGGAGAAACATTATAGCTGCTATTTTCATAATATATAATACTGTAAATATCCGTCCATTTTTTTATAAGTGTTTTATAATTAAGCTTTTTTAAATTTAAAATATTACTATATATGTCTAGCATCAATCTATAGTTAGTTATATCTGATCCGCTAATTGTGAGAGGTAAAGTAAAATATACAGAATCTAATCCTCCGAATTTATAATCATTTTTGTACATATAGTATTTATTAACAACTTCTTTGCTGTCTACATCAGCATCTCTTATTTTTTTGAAAATATCAGGATTAACATCTTCTATAATTTTTTTAATTTTAATACCATTTTGACCTATGTCAATAAAAACAAAATTTATTAAGTAGTATGTCTCTTTTTGTAAAAGTTTGTTTATTCTATATTTAAACTCTTCAATAGATTCAATATTTTTTGAGTTGATGTAAGTCTCTATCAATTTTTCGGATATTTTTTTT
>JAWSUU010000317.1:0-1868 GCA_033549325.1 Bacillota bacterium
GGGAAAATGTCTAAGATGGCATGAAGCAAAAATAAATAATGAAAAGGAGGATTTAATAATGAGAATAGCAGTACCGGCAAAGGATAAAGATCTAAAAAGCAAAGTAGAAAGTGTATTTGGAAGAACACAGTTTTTTATAGTAGTGGATGTTGAAACTAAAGAATTTGATGTAGTAGAAAATGAAGGAGTTTCAGCTTCTGGAGGAGCAGGTATAACAGCTGCTCAATGTGTTGCTGATAGCGGAGCAGATGCCGTTGTGACATTTCAGTGTGGTAAGAATGCAGCAGATGTATTAGGGGCAGCAAATATTAAAATTTTTAAAGCAGAAGATGTTACTGTTGAAGAAATTATCGACAAATATAACAAAGGAGAATTGAAAGAACTTCAAGAAGTACATTCAGGATTTCATAAACACGGAGGCAGATAATGAAAATATCAGTTTTAAGCGGTAAAGGAGGTACAGGCAAAACCTTTTTATCAGTAAACTTATCACAGGTGGCATCTAATAGTGTATATATTGATTGTGATGTTGAAGAACCAAATGGCAATCTTTTTTTTAAGGCAAAGGATTCGACAATAGAAAATGTAGATGTGCCAGTGCCGGTTGTCGATCAAGATAAGTGTAACGGATGTAAGGAATGTGTAGAGTTTTGTCAATTCAATGCTCTAGCATATGTAGGGGGTAAACTAAAAATATTCAACGAACTATGTCATTCCTGCGGTGGATGCAGTCTTTTATGTCCGGAAAATGCTCTTAAAGAAGTAGACAGAACTATAGGTAAGGTTGAATTCGGCTTTTCTGATAGTATTCAAATAAAAACCGGAGAATTAAATATAGGAGAAGCAACAGGAGTTCCTATAATAGAAAAATTATTAGAGGATATGGATCACAGTAAAAATAACATTGTCGACTGTCCTCCCGGTAGTTCATGTCAGGTTATGGAAAGCATAAAAGGCAGTGATTTTAGTTTATTAGTAATAGAGCCAACTAAATTTGGAATTCATAATATAAAACTGGTATATGAATTGGTAAAAATGTTTGACATACCTTATGGAGCAGTAATAAATAAAGATATGGGAGATTCTGAAATTGCTGAAGAATTTTGTGAGAAAAACAATATAAAAATATTAGGTAATATTCCCTACGACGAAGAAATGGGAAAATTAAATTCTGATGGATATATTGTTGCTAAAGAAAATAAAAAGTTTGAGAAAATATTCAAAGATATAGTGAATAAAATTGAGAGGGAGGTAAAGCAATGAAGCAGTTGGTTATTTTAAGTGGAAAAGGCGGTACAGGCAAGACTACATTAGCAGTATCACTTATAAAACTATCAAAAAACAAAATGTTTGCCGACTGTGACGTTGATGCTCCTAATGTTAAACTAATATTTGAAAACAATGAAATAATTGAAGAAAAACCCTACTTCGGACTGAAGAAAGCTTTTAAATTCGATGATATTTGCATAAATTGCGGTAAATGTGAAGAACTGTGCAGGTTTAATGCAATAAAAGATGGAGTTGTAAATATCAACTACTGTGAAGGTTGCGGTGTTTGTGAAAGGTTTTGTCCTGTCACCGATGACCAGGGCAGAAAAGCAATAAGATTGGAAGATGACTCTTCCGGTACCACTAGGATAGAAAAGCTTAATAATGAAATTTTTTCCAATGCAAATTTAAAAATTGGAAATGGTGCATCAGGAAAATTAGTTACAGAAGTAAGAAAAAACATGTATAAGCATAAAACTGATGAAGAATTGGCAATAATAGATGGGTCTCCAGGGATAGGATGTCCTGTTATAGCATCTTTGACGGGGATAGAATTCTGTTTATTAGTTGCTGAACCATCAATATCCGGTATACACGAT
>JAWSUU010000318.1:0-1852 GCA_033549325.1 Bacillota bacterium
ATATCATACTTTTTAAGTTCTTTTAAAATATAGGCTCTTGTTTCAGGAAGATCGTAACTTATTTCAGGTATCCTGTGAAGATCTCTTCTGATTTTAATTATTTTACTTTTTATTTCTTTTGAAAACTCGTCTATTTTACTGTAAAGTTCTTCTCTATTCATTTTTTTCTCCTCTTGGATAAATTAAGAAGGATAAATATCCTTCTTAATTTTATTCTACTTTGTTTCTTTATTTATTTCAATTCAAATACTTGTATCTAAAATTATATGCCTTTGTTAGTCTAAATTTTCTATTAACAATAACATTGTTTTTTAAAATTTATCTATTACTGCCAATTTATTGCTGTTACAGCAGCCAAGAAAATCCAACCTATTACATAAAGTTTTAAGACTAAAGGCAGTATAAATTTAAACCATTTATCAAAAGGCACTCTTGCTAATGCCAACATTGCCAGTAATCCTCCTAGAGTTGGTGTAAGCATATTTATTAGACCGTCACCTATTTGGAAAGCTGATACTGCAACCTGTCTACTAACTCCAATTAAGTCACTTAAAGGTATTATTATAGGCATAGTTACCATTGCCTGTCCGCTACCGGATGGTATAAAGATATTAATTATTCCCTGAACAAGTGTCATTAATATGGCTGATATAGTTGGAGAGAAGTTTTCTAAAGGTGCCGAAAGTGCATTTATTATTGTATCTGCGATTTTACCTTGATTTAAAAGCACGGATATTGCCCTTGCAAACCCAACTATAAGCGCTCCTCCTGCTATGTTTCCAGCTCCTTCTATAAATGTGTTTACTATTTTATTTGCATCAAATTTTGCCACAATTCCAATTATAATTGCATACAAAACAAATAGTGCTGATATTTCCGTCAAATACCATGCATATTTTACAACACCAAAAACAACCACTGCTATAAAAGAAAGAAATATAACTAAAATAACTTTTCCTCTTTTATCTAATTTGTATTTATCAAGGTGTTCTTTGTCTATTGATAAACCCTCTGTAGATATATGCTTGACAGTACTTTTTGATGGATCCTTTTCGATTTTTTTTGCATATCTTATAGTATGATGGGCCATTACGGCTAAAGCCACTATAGTTAAAATGACTCTTATACCCATTCCTGAAAAAGTTGGTAAATCTGCTATTGAATGAGCAATTCCCACTGTATATGGATTTATTGGAGATAAACCAAATCCAACTGATAAAGACCCTATTACTATTGATGCTCCTACTAGTATATCATAACCTAACCCTAATGATATCATTACCCCTAATGGAACAAATGGGATTAAGTTTTCATATCCTACAGCAGCTCCAAAAAATCCAAATAAATAAGTTAATATTACTAATGTAACTGTTTTTGATAGATTATGTTCTTCTATTTTTTTTACTGTTATTCCTATGCTTCCTTCTATTACTCCAGTTTTTTCTAGCACTCTAAACATTCCACCTGCTAGGAATACTATCATCATTACACTTCCTGCTTCTACCATTCCTGTTGGTATTGATCTAAATAAGTCAAAGAAGGATACTTTCATTGCAGAAGTTTTTTCTATGTATTGAAAACTTCCAGGTACTACACCCATTCTTCCATTCGGCATTTCCATCATTTCAAACTGTCCTGATGGTATTATATAGGTCAAAATACTCATAAGTATCAGTATCATAAATAAAATTACATAGGCATTTGGTACTTTTTTATACCATTTTTTATTTTCTGTTAATACTTCTTCATTTTTATCGATATTTTTAGACATTTATTTTCCTCCTCTTATTTATATTATATTTTTAATATTGCATCTAAAATTATGTCTCCACCTTTTGCTATGTCTTCTGGT
>JAWSUU010000319.1:0-1842 GCA_033549325.1 Bacillota bacterium
TCTTTGCAATTTCAATTAATTTTTCATCATATATCAAGACATATTTGCTATACTTATCACTTATAGACTCTAGTTTTTGACAAGCGATATCAAATATACAGCTATTGCCTATAGGCAGTATTTGTTTATTAGGTAATCTTTCACTTTCTAATCTTGCAGGAATAAAAATACCTAGTGATCTATTCATAAAATATATCCCCTCTTCCTCTAGTATATCTGCCTCCTGAATTTTCACAGAAATAACAAGGAGTGTTTATCTCAAAATTTCCTTCAGCACATTGTTTTCTAAATTCTTTAGCTTTTCTACTACTTAATATTTCTCTTAAACTATTATGGTGTAAATCTCCTATTATATATTTCTTATGTTCTTCTATATCGTTTCTAATATTACAGCATGGAGAAACAGTTCCGTCGTAATTAATTCCAACAAAATATGTAGGCTCTAGACATTGTTTACTTCTAATATGTTTAGAATACTCTTTTAGTGAGCCGCCTCTGTCAGTTATATTTCTTGTTTTAGGCCAATCAATTACATAAAGTATTCTAGTTTTATCCTTGACTCCATAAATGTAAGGATAATCAACTTTTTTAATATCTACATTTAATTTAACTAAACTTTCCAAGCACCAAAACAGACCTTTATTATCATAATCCATTACAGTCAGTTCATCTATTATAAAATTACCAAAATCAATCTGTTCTAAAAAATCTCCGTTAGTATTTGTTATCATCTTATTTTTAGGGAGATAATCTTTTATTTGTTTAATCCTCTTATTTAATATTTGAGGTCTTGATAAGGGTTCATTATATCTAGAGAAAGTTATAGGACCATTATATTTACATTCTTTTAGCTCTTTAATTAAACTATGTAATATGTCATCATCTATCTCTTTAAAATTACTTTTTCTATCTATAAAGCTATTTGGACACCACTTGCACTCTCTATTACAGTAATTAAAAAGTTCAATTTCTACTAGTCTTAGATCTCTCATATTCAGCCATCTCTCTTTTAAATATTTCTTTATCAGTAAAAAATTTTGAAGCCTGAGGCAATCTATCCATTTTTTACCTTAACTCCGTCAGTAGATATACATCTATATCTACTGTATATTTAATAATTTCACCTAATTCTCCAATAAGCAAACTTTCTATATCATCTTTTGCCTTATTTAATTTATATGTTAAAATTCCTTTTTTTAGATGATATGGATTATTGGGATTATAAATACATAATAAATTTATATTGGCTCCTATTCTTTTCAGTCCCTCTACTCTATGATTTCCTTCTAATATTAAATTATCTCTATTAACGTATATTGGAGCATACATTCCTCTATTAATAATATCTTTTCCTAAATTATTGTAACTAAAAAAAGATAATAATCCCCTTCTATTATCTTCATATTTTTCTGTATTATAGTTTTTTATCATTCCGTTATTAACTTCTAGCTCATTTACAGCTACAAAATCGTACTCTTTTGTTAATACAATATTCTTTATATTATTCATATATAGATTAAAATAGTAATCATACTTCATAGTTACCACACTATGTCATAAATCACTTTTAGTATTTGAGATGCCCCTTTGGTTAAAGGAGAACCTAAGTTATTGATTGTAGATAAAAATCTAAAAGGCAGACAAGTGAAAATACCTATAGAATGATAAGTAGGATAACTTGGAGCGTAACCTCTATGATAGCTTACAAGATAAAAAGGTTCATCTACGTATACTCCACTAGAATATAATGTCGTTCCAGTACCTTGTAGATAATTATAATCTCCAGTATCTTGAATATATACTCTATTCCAGACTTTTTCCTCAATTAAATCCACATAATAT
>JAWSUU010000320.1:0-1837 GCA_033549325.1 Bacillota bacterium
GGTAAGCCGTATGCCTTAATAGGGCACGTGCGGTTTGATAAGGGGGAAGCCAAGAAATTGGTTTCCCTACTTTATTCGTGATTGCTTAAAGGCAAAACATAAATCCTTTTATTAATATGTTTTTACAAAACCAAAGTAATAAATAAAAAAGGTAATAAAATTAAATTTGATAATTTTTTGATTAGCTATTATAATAAAAATGTAATTTGAAAAAATATACTATGAAAATTATTCTTTTCTAAAAATACCATTTATGTTAAAATAAAAAAGGGTATGTAAAAATCGAGTGGAGACAATATATGAAAAACATATCAAGCAATTTCTTTGAAAATAAAAATATATTTAAAAACCATCTTTTAAGAAGGGTATCAGTACTTTTAATTATAACGATGTTAGTACTGACTATTTCTCATGTCTACAATATTAAAAATCTTGAAGCTCAAGCACAGGCTCTTCACGAAAAAGAGACTAGGTCAAAAGAGATTTATGTAGATGGAGAATTTATCGGAGAAGTGAGAAGTGAAGAAAATTTTGATGAGATTGTTTTTGAAATTAAAGAAAATCTTCAATTTAAAGAAGGTATGGATGTAAAGATACTTAATGATATAGATATAGTAGAATCCCATGCTGAAGATGAAGAATTGTCAGGACGAATTAGCATACTTAATAAACTTAGAGGTAAACTAAAATACGATATTGTTGCTTACGGGATAGAAGTTGATGGTGAAATTATAGGGGAACTACGATCAAAAGAAATGGCAGAACAGTTAATAAAAGATATTAAAGCACCTTATTATGAAATGACAAAAAACTCTGATTCTGTAGAAATAGAATTAGCCCAAGAGGTTAATATAAAAGAAATTCAAGCACATAAAGACGATCTTGAAAATTACGATGAGCTATTGTACTACGTTCAAAAGGGAACGACAGTTGAAAAAACTCATGTAGTTGAAAGTGGAGAAAACTCATGGACTATAGCATCAAAGTATGGAATATCAGTTTCAGAATTAATATCTGCTAATCCAGATGTAAATATTAACTTAATTCATCCTGGAGACGAATTAAGTTTAATAGTACCTAAACCCTACATAGGAATAAAAACTAAAGAAGTAGCCGTATACGAACAAAAAGTATCTTATGAGACTGAATATGAAAAGGTATCATGGTTATATAATGATGAGTATCAGACAAAAAGAAACGGAGAATATGGGGTAGTAGAAGTTAAGGCTGAAATAATAAAAGAAAATGGCATAGAAATTAGCAGAAATATAGTAGAAGAAAAAACTATAGAAGCACCTGTAGCAGAAATACTTTATAATGGAATAAAAGAACCACCACCGAAGAAAGGTACAGGTTACTTTAATAACCCATTACCTACAGGGTATGTATCTTCAAGATACGGTCCTAGATGGTCAGGATTCCATCACGGGATAGATATAGCTTCATCAACAGGCACACCTATAAAGGCTGCTGACGGAGGAGTAGTAATATATGCCGGATGGTACGGAGATTATGGATATTTAATAGAAATTGACCACGGTGGAGGTTTTACAACAAGATATGCTCACAACTCAAAATTATATGTAAGTACAGGAGAAAAAGTTTACCAAGGTAAAACTATAGCAGCAGTAGGAAATACCGGATACAGTACAGGACCTCACGTACATTTCGAGGTAAGAAAATACGGATCTACAGTAAATCCTTCGTCATATATAGGGACACAATATAGATAATTAAAGTAATTTTAATAGCATATCTTCAAGATATGCTATTTTTTATTGTGTGCCAGGCATGGCACTAATCTAGCTAATGAAAGTCTAGCCACAGGTATTTACCG
>JAWSUU010000321.1:0-1833 GCA_033549325.1 Bacillota bacterium
CGAATAACACCCAGACTAAACCATTTAAACAGTGAATTTCTTTCGTCTTTTGTGCCAATTAGAGTTCCTTTCATTTCTAGAAAAGAAAGTGAATATTGCTATGACGAAATAAAGAATGGTACATCATTGATTATTCATGGCAAAGCAGGAAGCGGAAAAAGTGGTTGCATATTAGAGCTACTAAGCAAACTCAAAACTGATAACATAACATATTTGGCCTTAAAGCTGGATAGAAGGGTTCCAGAACATACTGCGGAGAAATATGGAGATAGCCTAGGATTGCCTGCATCGCCAGTCTTTTGCCTTGATGCTGTGTCAAAAGATAGTAAGGCAGTATTAATTCTAGACCAACTCGATGCAGTTCGGTGGACGAATAGTCATTCTAGAACAGCATTAGAAGTCTGCAAGGAAATGATTCGGGAACTAGAAAGTGTGAATAAGAATAGAAATAAGAAAATCACATTAGTTTTTGTCTGCCGTACTTTTGATTTAAAGAACGACCGAGGAATTAAAGCGTTGTTCTCACAATCCGAGACGGAAGATCAAGAATTTCATAGTTGGACCGAGGTGGTTATTGGCGAGCTTAATGATGAAATCGTGAAGGATATTGTAGGAGATACATATCCTACCCTTTCAAAAAAACTACAAACTTTATTAAAAACACCAAGCAACTTATACATCTGGACAAACATCGAAGAAAAAATAAGGGCGAATGATTATCGTACTTCAAGTGATTTAATAAAACAGTGGTGGGAGCAATTACTATACTATTATGAAAAACTACATCACTCTCCCGGTCAACTAATTGAGCTAAAAAACTATATAGTTAAAAACATTGATAGAACTGGCAAATTAATGATTCCAGAACAGCTACTTGCAAGTTGCTCAATATTATGTAAAGAATACCTTCTTTCAAATGGTATGTTATTTTTAGGTGGAAATCAAATTGGATTTGTTCATCAAAGCTTGTACGATTACTTTTCAATGGAAAAAATGTTTAACCGACTAATAGAAGGCACTTCAATCTTTGAGATTATTGGCAATAAAGATGATCAGACTCCAATGAGAAGATATCATCTACAGATGTTATTTCAGAATTTATTGGAATTCGATATTAATCTATTAATTAGAATAGGTAAACAGCTTTTACATAGTCAGGAAGTTCGTTTTTATATGAAGTATGTATTCTTCGAGGTACTTGGACAAACAGAAATAATTACAAAAGAAACAGAAGAGTTTATATATGAACACTTAAGTCATAGTTTTTGGAAAAACCATCTTATAGATGCTGTATTAATTAATAATCCTAAGTTTATAAGTTTGCTCATTCAGGATGGGTATATTCTTCGATGGTTGGAGTCAGGTAAAGACAGAGATACTGCCCTAATTTTATTAAGATCAGTAAATACAGCAATACCTAATGAAATAACATCTCTGGTTTATTCATTCGCTTTTCAGGACATTGAGTTTGACAATAAAATATATAATACATTGTGTTGGAATATTGAAGAAGACTCGGAGGATATGTTTAAGTTCAGATTAGAAATTCTAGAAAAGCGGCCGCAATTATGGGGGACTTATTTAAGTTGGAATGCGATACTTAACAAAAACCCTAAAAGAGCTATTCTGCTATTAGATGCCTTAGTTAAAAATAAAAAAAACAATATAAAAGATATGCATAAGGTAGATCAGAAAGTAATAAAAAAATTTGTAGAAGTTGCACACGAACAGGCAGAATATGTATGGAATTTGTTTATGCCTTTCCTGGCCAGATCAACATATAACAATGAATCAATTCATAGTGAAGAAATGGATTTTTGGGCCACACAGCAG
>JAWSUU010000322.1:0-1830 GCA_033549325.1 Bacillota bacterium
CTAATCAAACCATGTAGGCAGAGGCTCAATGTCAATGGCAAATCGAAGCTGAAAAAACTAGACAATTAAATTATATAAAATGGAGATTTTTTCAATAAAATATATTTTATTTGTTTTCCAACAAAAACTTGACACTATCAATATTTCATTTATAGAATAAATTTTAAGAATATGATATTATAATATAAAAAGCAAGGATGATTTTTTTGATAAGAAAAGATGTATTTAGCATAAAGGAAATATTCATATTATATTTTGTAACTGTAATTTTATTTATTATCTCCAGTAACGTTTTAATTGGAGCTATAGGAATCAATGGAATTCCATTCACCCATCTGCTATCTATATTCGCTCCGAGTTTTCTGTTAATGCTTATCATGAAAAAAGATATAAAAAAACTTTACTTTCTAAATACTCCTAAGAATATCAGATATTTCTTTTGGGGAATACTATTATGGATTGGAGCTATTATATTAAGCGGAATATACACCTACTATGCTGTCAAATTTATGCCGACAGATGAACTTATAGAATCATTTGACTATATTTTTTCTCAAACCACATTAACTCAGCAAATTATCATAATGGCAGCAGTTCCTGCAGTCATAGAAGAACTGTTTTTTAGAGGAGTAATTCTGTTCTCTATGATGAAGAAAACTAATATTGTAATAGCTGTTTTGGTTTCATCTCTTTTATTTTCCTTAATGCATTTCAGTATAATAAAAATTTTTCCTACTTTTCTTTTAGGCGGGATATTTGCATACGTTGTGTATAAGACCAATTCCATAATTCCGGCTATGGTTCTTCATTTTGTTAACAACTCTATGAGCATAATAGCACAAAATGCTTTGCCAAATATTGATATAGATACATTATGGATTATTAGCGGACAATTTGATTATAAATATATAAGTTTTATACTCATAATAATTTCAATAAAAGAAGGAAAAATTATATATGAAAGAATTTAAATACGAGCCACTAAGAGAATATTTTGAAAGTGCAAACAAAGATAAAATTGAACTGACCTATGAAGAAATAGAAGAAATTATAAATAATCAATTACCTTCGTATGCTTATAAATATTCTACTTTCTGGTCTAATGGAGGGCAGTATCATGATTATGCATGGTTGGATGCCGGGTGGAAAGTAAAAGAAGTTGCTTTATCCAATTATATAATATTTGAAAAAGTTAAAGATGATAATAACTACGAACAGCTATCATTTATTGATGATATTAAAAAAAATAAAAACAGTAAATATCAACCTTTTGAAAAATATTTGATAAAATCACAAGAAAACAAAATAAAACTAACATATATAGAAATTGAGAATATAATAAAAGAAAAACTACCGGAATCGGCTTATAAGTATAAAGAATGGTGGGCTAATTCTAGACACAACCATGGAGCAATATGGTTGGATAATAACTATAAAGTTATTAATATTGAACTTGGAAAAAGTGTAGAATTTGAAAAAGAAGATCATAATAGATCTTTTTTTCAAAAAATAATAGATAAATTTAAAGGAATATGGCTTAAAAAAAAGTAAAATAAAAGATATTTTTGAATATTTCTGCATAAAATATATATTTTTTTTACATTTAGGGGATAATTTATGTTAAAATATATATATGATTAAAAATAATTCACTAATAGAAGGCGATATAAAAATGATAAAAAAAGTACTAATACTAGGTGGAAGTGGATTTGTAGGTAAAAGCTTGATGAAAGAACTCGATGGAGATTTTGAAATATTAGGCACATACTACAATAACCCTAATCCAGAATTCAAAGAAAAGATGTTTAAATTTGACGTTAATGATATAAC
>JAWSUU010000323.1:0-1812 GCA_033549325.1 Bacillota bacterium
CCCTTGGATAAGCTATCTAGTGTACATAATGTCATACTGGTATCATCAGACCAAGTTCCTGCCGGTTGATTGTATGTACCATAGGATCTCATATCTACTACTGGATCTTGTTTTAGTTTTTCTCTACTGTTAAATTCTACTGGTACTCCTAGTGCATCTCCTACACATAGTCCCATTATTGCTGTTAGTGTTTTGTTTGGCATATTGACTCCTTTTACTAAAAAATAACAAAGAGAAGCACAAAAAAATTTATGCCTCTCTCCAATGTCTTTTTATATATTTTCTTGTTATTTCCCAACTGACACATATATTTCCATTATACATTGATGAATCCTATATTTCAATTGAATTATTTAAATAAATTCTATGAGGTAATAAAAAAGGATACAAACATCAATTGAATATGAGTTTGTATCCTGAATTAATTTTTTTTGAAATAAAGTTGCCTCTCTATTTCCTCATGACAATCTGACTTTTTTGGTCTTTTCTAATGATGTCTTGGTTTATATTCTGGTACCAGTGCCAGCACATCATGATCGTGTAGCTTGATGTCATTTGTTGCTCGTATACCATTTACCAATGTCATGCCAACGTCATCTTTAGTCAATGACAGGTCTTTCAGTACCGTGGAGATAGGTATATCATGTGGGTATTCAAATTCTTGCAAGCCTTGTCTTCCGTTCCTGAAGGTGGCAAACAGTTTAACTTGTACTTTCAAAACTATCAACACCTTTCCTTTGTTTGTTAATATTATATCATTATTGGCATATGTTAACAAGGGGTTATTGATAATTTTTTAACATTTTTTTGTAATAAAGATCCTTCGCTTTTCAAAGACTCTTCGGCTTCGCCTCTGAGTGACATAGACTTAAGATCCTTCGCAAGCTCTGGCAGTAGCTTTCTTGCCAATCAACTTACAGTCTCTTGGGAAAGCCTTGCATGAGACCTGCTAAAATTTACTTTGTAAATTTTGCTAAGGCTTCAGTTGACAAAAATATAAGATTCTTCGCTGTGCTCTGAATTACAAACTCTAAGATTCCTCATTACCATTCTGAATACAGTTTACAGTTTCTCCACTCTTATCATTATTTCATTTCTTCTAAACATAGGAGGAGTAAAAGGAGGATTGTAAAATGCAAGCATAGCATTTGATACTTTATTGTAGCCCTTTTGATTAATCCAATCTTCTAAGATTTCCAATTTCTCTTTTTCTTTTTTCTTATTTGAAAATCCGCTGTATTTTATAACGGCAAAATATCCTTTTTCAAATTTTTTTACACTCAAGTTTGGATTGTTTGGCTTTGGTATTTTTTTCCAGTGTTCTTTTGGTACAACGAAAGCCATTTTCAATCCATCCCCTGTCATTTCTTCAATTACCGGTACAGTCATACTGATTTTCTGGTTTTCGGTATTATCATTGCTTATGTATCGAAAAAGTGTTCCAAATCCATTATTTATATTAGGATCATTTTCGTTGTCGTATTCTACAATATAAAAATTTTCATATAATCTAATTTCGATTGGTTCATCTGTCTTGATTATTTCATAGTTAGGTGTTTCATAATTAAACATTTCTTTCACCTCTTTTTTACTAGAATAAAGATCCTTCGTTACACTCTGGATGACAACAGACACTTCGATGTTACTCTGGATGACAATGAAAAGGATTTATTGAGTGAAAAATTCATAAAATGATTTCAAATCCTGAAATACATTATCACAGTTAGTCAGCAGATATTTATTTCCGATACCTATAGGAAATAACCCTGCTGCTTTTATGCTCTCTATACCGGCATATGCATCTTCTATACC
>JAWSUU010000324.1:0-1782 GCA_033549325.1 Bacillota bacterium
GGAGAATATACTCTAAAGCTTCTTTTGATTTTGGCGTTTATATTAATCACCAGTCCAATTAGTAATCATATAATAGTTAGATCAGCATATCTAAATGAAGTTCCTGTTGATGAGAAGGAGGTAGAAGGATGGAAACTGTAGTATTAGCAAATTTCATACAGATACTTTTAATCATTATTACAATTGCACTGGTTGCAAGTAAAGACAATACTGTTGTAGCTATTATGTTTTCAGTATCATCATTATTTATTGCTATATTATTTTTCTTTAATAAAGCGCCAGATGTTGCTCTTGCTGAGATTGCAGTAGGTAGTGCAATTATGCCATTAATATTAATTATTGCTATATCCAGGCAGAGAGAGTATGTAGTTATAACCCACGTCAAGGATGATTTTATTAATTCTTTATCCGGAGAAGGCAGAAAAGTACTTCAAGATTTTGCTGAGCATTATAATTTAGAGTTAAAAATATACGATAGAGATTTAGATAATATTAAAGGTATTTTTAGAGAAAGAAATGTAGATTTAATAATCGATAGATCAGAAGATGAAAAGATATATTATTTAAAAGGGAAAAAAAGCAGCCTTCTTATTAATAAATTAGAAAATATGACAAAAAATGTTGAAAATATAAAAATTATAAAAGAAGATGAGGTAGAAACAAATGATTAAAAAAATAACCTTAATTGCAATGTTGTCATTTATGTTATTTGTTTTCTCCACCAATATATCATGGCTAGAAAATAATATTGATACAACAACAAAAGATTATTATATAGAAAATTCATTATATGAGACTGGATCCAGAAATATAGTTACGGGCATTTACCTTGACTATAGGCTATTTGATTCTATTTTTGAAACAAGCTTATTACTAATTACAGTTTCTGGAATTACATTTATGTACAAAAAAGATGATCCAACTCTTTAGAGAGGAGCTGCAAAATGAAGAATTCACAAATATTAGTATGTATTAGTAGGATACTTTTTCCATTTATTCTAGTTTTCGGTTTTTATGTAATTATAAATGGACACCTAACTCCTGGAGGAGGATTTCAAGGAGGGGCTATTCTAGCAACAGCGATACTAATTACCCACTTTATAATTCCTGAAAGAATTAATATTATAGATGGTTTAGTAAGGCTTGAAAAACATCTATTTCTATGGATTATTGTGGTTGGATCTTTGAGTCTAATTACTAAAGGGACTTTTTTTACAAATCCATTACCAATACCAGCAGCAATTAGTTTTAAGAGGATATTCTTAGTTTTATTGAATTTTCTTATAGGCAGTAAAGTTGCAATTGGTCTAGTAGCTATTTTTTCAAGTTTTATAGAAGAAGGGAGGAGTTAATATGAATCCAATATTATCATTTATTATAATGTTAATAGGTATATACGGAATGGTAACAAGTGAAAATATTATTAAATCTATCATATGCTTTAGTATAATAGAAACAGCGTTAATTCTTCTGTTTTTAAATTTAGGAAATATTGACTTTGGAGATATTCCAATAATTATTGAAGGTATACCTAATATGGTTGATCCTTTGCCCCAAGCACTAATGATTACAACAATAGTAATAGGTGCATCAACTACAGCCCTAGCTTTAATGATAAGCATAAAAATTTTTCACTATTACGGTACACTTGAATGGGACGAACTGCTAGAAAGAGAAGGTTAAAATGAAGGTAGAACTATTCCTGTATTGTTAAAGACTACAGTTTTATTAAAAAAATCAGGAAAACAAACATAACTTTTCCTAATACTAATTATCTATTCA
>JAWSUU010000325.1:0-1760 GCA_033549325.1 Bacillota bacterium
GCTTTCAAATCCTGTATCGGGGCTTATTCTTATTCCGTGATAAGTCTTTCCTTTGTTTAGCGTATCTCTCTGTATTTTAGTAACTTTATCTGTTAGAAGTTCAATACTGTTTGCGATTTCTAGTTTTGAGTTTATAGATTTAATTGGATTGTAGGACCTTTTCACCACCTTGTTTTGTATATCAATATTCATAGCCTTATCAATTATTCTGATGGTGTCTCCCACTCCAACTTTTTCTAAATCTTTAAAATCTACATAATCAGGATGGTTTTTAAGTTCAACTAAATCGATATCGTAGTATGTCAGGTTGTTTCTTCTGTCTATAATTTTTTTAATTCCCTTTAAGTTCTTACCAAATATCGTCGCAAAACCTTTATTTTCTCCAATTGTATTTTTTAAAGAAATTGAAAAGCTGTTGTAATCTATCTCCAAATTTAGTAAATTAGAAAGTTTTTGAATAAGCCCCAGCTTATTTGTCTCCTCATAAACTGCAAAGGTTATAACCTCGGTACTATCAATTACACCTGCAGAAAATTCTGTTCCTGATAATATGTCTGTAAGTATCTGAGAAGGCGTTCCGTCAAAGGTGTAGTATTCTATTTCATTTTCTATAAGCCTGTAGCTCACGTGTTCGCATTCAATTCGATAGGTTAGAGTATCAGAGTGCTCCTTTTCAATGTATTTAATGTCGAAGTAGTATCCGTCGCAAAGAATATATCCTTCTGATTCCAGGTAGATTCTTTTAAGATCATCTTCCAGAAGTTCAAAGCTAAGAGTAAATTCTCCGTTTATCTTTCTGGTTATCTGGATGCTGTCT
Source organism: Bacillota bacterium (assembly GCA_033549325.1). GTDB lineage: Bacteria > Bacillota > Clostridia > Tissierellales > Dethiosulfatibacteraceae > UBA8670. The sequence continues at coordinate 818 of JAWSUU010000325.1, forward strand.
TCAATAATCACATCATCAAGGTAGGCTATCTTTTCATTTGTACTTCTGTTAAAAAGGGTTATCAAAGTTTTCTACCTCCTTTAGATATATGTGTCGTAGTACTCTATCAGGATATTAGAAACCGTACCGGTCATTAAAAGTTCAGAACTTCCCGGAGGTATTTTAATAAAATCTCCCATGTGAAGGTCCAATTTGTTTTCCTTTAAATCATTATAAGCTAAATACTTTTTGCTGTCTAAGGTAATCTTTTCTGTTAATCCGGTTAGGTTTAGAATCTTATCATCTAATGTTAAAGAAACATCCCCTGTTCCAGTAACTGATATTACTGTTTCTGCTTCTTCTGTTCCATCATTTATTAAGGTTATGTTTGTAGGGTTATCTACACTAATGCTTTTAAAAGTTCCAAGCTGAAAAGGTTCTGTTTCAAACACTACTTTGAAATTTTCGATGACTTGGTTTAAGGATAAGTCTATATCACTTACTGTTCTTACTACCTTGTATGTCTTGTCATCTTCACCGTCAAGAATAAGATCTCCTGTTCCTGAAAGCCAGTAGGCTATTTCCCTTGCTCTTTGCCTTCTGTCTTGAATGTTTCCTTTTATTAAGCTGCAGTCAAACTCCAGTATCTTGTTGTTGTATCCGTCTTCAAATATGTACTGACCGTTTCTTCCCGGCACACTTATTCTTTCAAATCTCTTTGATGGTATCAGTTGATTGTTATTGGTCTTCAAAACCAGTCCTTCAAATTCTCTTGAATGTTTTCCTCTATATGCAAAACCTATCATGTCAATGCAGCCCCTCTTTCATTTCTTCTTTGCAGCAGATACAACTCTCTTGCTATGTTTTTTATATCGCTATCTTTTCTTACTGTCATATTAGCTATGTTGAAGTAGTTTTGTGTGCTACTTGTACCCATTAAATCATTACTTCCTAAATTTGCATC
>JAWSUU010000326.1:0-1754 GCA_033549325.1 Bacillota bacterium
CTAGATCTCCAATGGTAGACGCCGGTGCTTTTTGTACAATAATATCTCCAGCTTCTGCATTTTGGAACGCAAAGACTACAAGTTCTACCGCTTCTTCAAGGCTCATTAAAAACCTTGTCATGTTTGGATCTGTCACTGTTAAGGTTTGTCCACTTTTTATCTGTTCAATGAATAGTGGTATAACAGACCCCCTAGAAGCCATTACATTTCCATAACGTGTACCACATATCAAAGTTCTTTCAGGATTTACGGTCTTCGACTTAGCAACAAATACTTTCTCCATCATAGCTTTTGATATACCCATTGCATTTATGGGGTAAGCAGCTTTGTCCGTAGATAAGCAAATAACTTTTTTGACTCCAATTTCAATAGCACCGGTTAGGACATTATCTGTACCTAACACATTTGTCTTAACAGCCTCTAGCGGGAAAAACTCACATGATGGTACCTGCTTAAGTGCTGCTGCATGGAAAATGAAGTCTACTCCATACATAGCATTTTTAATACTTCCTAAATCCCGTACATCACCTATATAAAACTTAAGCTTGTCATTTTTATAAAGTTTTCTCATATCATCTTGTTTCTTCTCGTCTCTTGAAAATATTCTTATTTCTTTTACATCTGTATCTAAAAATCTTTTCATAACAGCATTTCCGAAAGAACCTGTGCCTCCTGTAATTAAAAGAGTCTTATCTTCAAACATATTACTTAGCCTCCAATATTCTTGTCATCAACTCTATATATTTTTGTGTACAGTGTTCTTTCTTATATTTTCTAAGAAATAAATTCCTACAATTTAATCCCATCATAGTTCGTTTACTGTTATCATCACGTAGCTCTTTGATTGCATTTACTAACTTTGAGGTTTCACCTACTTGCATTGCATATCCTGCATTGTTTTCTCTTAGATCTCTAACTATATCTGACTCTTCTCCCATTATGGCAATTACAGGTTTTCCCGCCATCATATAACTATAGGTTTTACTTGGCACACATAATCCTGTTAAACCCTCGGCTAAACTTACAAGAAAGCAATCACTTATATTTAGAGCATCCTGAAAGTCTTGCCCATGTAAAAAGTCAAAAATTTTTACATTATCTAATTTTTCTTCTTCTACCAGAGTTTTTAACTTATCCATCTTCTTACCATGTCCTGCAAATATAAACTTCACTTCATAATCATCTTTGAATTGTCGAATCGAATTAACTATAGTATCTAAATCTTGGCATATCCCCATGTTACCAAAATATGAAACTATAAGTTTTTTACTTTTACTGACTGAATTAAATAACTTATTATTTGATGTATATAGTGAACTGCAAATACCTTTATCCTCGTACCAGTTGGGTATGACTACGATCTGCTGTTCAGATAACGTTGGTCTATGAGTAAGAAGATACATTTTCATCTCATGTGATAAAGCAACTACTTTATTCACATTTTTAAATACACCTTTGTTTATAAGTATCATAATTTTACTAATTATGCTTTTTTCAGAAATACTATTTGTAAGATAAGCAATTTCAGGATAAACATCATAACTTACAAAGATTATCTTGGTATTAAAAATTCTGTTAGCAATTGTTGTAATTAATGGTAAAACTGGTGGATTAGAATAAACGATAACTGACTTAAAATTTCTTAAGTAACCAAAACGTAAGGCTACCGCGAGTGTAAAAGAAAAGTAATTAGCTAATCTACCAAAGAAGTTGCTTCGATTTAGCTGAAGATATTTTAACCTTTTTATCTCGAT
>JAWSUU010000327.1:0-1745 GCA_033549325.1 Bacillota bacterium
GATAAAAATAAATTCATGCTTAGAAGCATTAATAAAATTGCTTCTAAACATATTATACGAGGAGAGAAATGATGAAATATAGTTTTTTTAATGAAAACTCTACTGAAGATATAATAAAAGAAATAGAAACTGTATACCTAAATGATAATAGACCTTGGATTGTCGGTTACAGTGGTGGAAAGGACAGTTCTTTAGTAACTCAACTAGTTTTTGAAATGTTAAGCAGGTTGTCTAAAGAAAAACGTAATAAAAAGGTATATATTATATCTTCTGATACCTTAATAGAAAATCCTATAATACTAAAATTTTTAGAAAGCAACATAAAAAAAATCAACCAGAAAGCAAAAGAAGAAGACTTACCAATTGTAGCTAAGGTAGTTTATCCTGATTATGAAGATTCGTTTTGGACAAATATAATAGGAAAAGGATATCCACCACCAAAATCAATACAATATAGATGGTGTACAGAAAGATTAAAAATAAAACCGACCAATAAGTTTATAATTAATAAGTTAAAGACAGAAGATATAATAGTTTTATTAGGAGTTAGAAAAGAAGAGAGCCAAGTAAGGAAAAGCAGGATAGAAAAGAGAGAAATTGACGGATACTTACTAACGCCTCATGATACTTTAAAAAATGAAGACCATGCTGCATATGTTTACTCACCAATAGTTGAATTAACTACAGATGACGTATGGGAAACATTACTAAACTACTTCAAAATGAAATCACCTTGGGGAGCTGACAATGGAGAATTATTTAAGCTTTATGCGAAAGGATCAGGGGATGGAGAATGTCCCTTTATCGTTGGAGAAAAAAATAATAACACATGTGGAAACAGTAGATTTGGCTGTTGGACTTGTACTGTTGTAAGTGAAGATAAATCACTTAAAGGTTTTATTGAAACAGGGTATACTTGGTTGATACCACTAGCAAAATTAAGAGATTGGTTAAAAAGTGATGAATTTAGAAATAATCCAAAATATAGAAAAAAGCACAGAAGGAACGGATCTGTAACAAAGAGAGAAGATGGAAGTTATCTTTTTGGACCTTTTAATTTCGAAGGAAGAAAACTTATACTAGAAAGATTACTTGAAACTGAAAATAAAATTAATGAAGATCCATTATATAATAAGCAATGCGAAGAAAGTATTTCACTTATAAAAGAAGAAGAACTAAAAGAGATTGATGGAATATGGGATGAAGAAGAAGATCTAACAAGACAATCTATGGTAAATATATATCATAGAATAAAAGGGGAAAAGCTACCATGGCATGATTATAAACATCCAATAATTGAGAAGGAACTTTTAGAAGAATTAGATAAAATAATAGAAAAATATGAAGTTAATGAAGAACTATTTAAAAGACTAGTTATAGAAGTTGATAAGAACAAATATTATATAAACAAGAAGAAATCCACTGGAAATATAGAAAAATTATTAAATCAGCAATATGTTCATGAAGATATTATGGACAAGATAGATGACAGGAGTTAGAAATGAAATTGAACAGAATAAAATTAAAAAACTTTAGATCTTTTGGTGGAGAACATGATATTGATTTAAATATTAAAGAAAGCAAAAATATAATATTGATAGGTGGAAAAAATGGGGCAGGAAAATCTTCATTATTCGAAGGAATGAAACTTTGTCTCTATGGACCTCTTACCTTTGGATATATGAATCAAAATCATTATTATATTGAAAAAATCAAGTCTAATATTAACAATGATTCTTTAAAAG
>JAWSUU010000328.1:0-1703 GCA_033549325.1 Bacillota bacterium
GAAGGAATTTCCGTTTTCATGTAATTATGTCGTTGATGAATATCTAAAGAAGAAGGGCTATCGAAAACTAATAATTGATAACTACATTGCTTTTTATTTAGTCAATGAAGAAGAAAGACAAGTCGTTGTTATGCGTGTTTTATACGGCAGACAAAAATATGAAAGTTTACTTTAAGAGCATCTGATAATCAGGTGCTTTTTTCATGTCCAAAATCAGAGGTGGTGAGAAGTTGGCAAGTGAAATCGGGAAACTAAATGTCAGAGTCTGACGTCCTCTTGGTTTAAATAATTTGAAATGAATTAAATGTTACTTTTTATCCCCAGCTTCCTTAACAATTTTAAATAACTTTTTGTTAAGATATATCCTTTCTCTTCCTATCTTTTCAGATACTAGATAACCTTCATCTTCTAGTTCAGATAAATACTTAGCTGCAGTCTTTCTAGAAACTCCAAGCCCATCTTCAATATATGAAATTTTAGTATAGAATTCAAAAAATATTAAGTCCACTAATTCCCTTGAGTATATCTTAGGAAGATCATTCTTAATTTTTTCTGCAGTATTTTCTAGCAATCCATTTATTTTTTTAACTAAAATTAAAGTTTCATTTGCTGTTTCTTCAATACCTTCAAGTATGAACAATATCCATTCTTCCCATTTGCCTTGAACCGTTACTTCTCTAAGCAGCTTATAGTAGTCAGGTTTGTTTCTAATAATGTATTTACTTAAGTATAGAATAGGACTATCTAACAGATTTTTTAAAACTAAATACAAAATATTAATTATTCTTCCAGTTCTTCCATTACCATCATAAAAAGGATGGATAGATTCAAATTGATAGTGAATCACAGCAAGCTTTACAAGAGGATCGATATTATCATCTTCGTTATTTATATACTGTTCAAGATTAGCTAATAACGATAATATGTTTTGTTCTCCATTAGGTGGAGTATAAACTACTTCTCCAGTAGCTTCATTTTTTAATACCGTACCTGGTAATTTTCTAATACCTGCTCGATTCAACTCAATAAGTCCTTGTATTTCAATAATCATATTGTTTGATAAAAACCCTTTTTCTTTAACTATATTATATCCATGCCAAACAGCCGTCCTATAATTAACAACTTCCTTAGCTGCTGGAGATTTATAATTCTCTCCACTCATTGTTTTAAAAAGCTCATCATGGGTAGTTATGATATTTTCTATTTCTGAACTATCTTTTGCTTCATTGATTGTTATTGCATTTATTAATATATTTTTATTAGGTATCATATCAGAAAAACCTTTGAGCTCTGCTAAAGCTCTATGTGATTTCGATAATTGTTTTAGTATGTCTTTTGTTTCAAGTTCAACATTTGGTGGTAGTTTTTTCAAAAGATTACTCATGATTTTTCAACTCCTATATATATATTATGTATGTATTATATAAGTAATTCTTTCCTATTACAATAGAATATAAGTAATTTTTTTAATTTTTTACCCATGTTTTTATCATATAAGTAATTGTTTCCTATGTTTTACCTGTTTCATTCTTCTTTCTTGAGGATTTCGGCACATTTTTCATCTCTATGTCACTGACTTAGAAATAGACAAACCACTAGAACCGTCCCCTTGGTTTTCATAATTGTATAATAAAGTAGGGAAACCAATTTCTTGGCTTCCCCCTTATCAAACCGCACGTGCCCTATTAAGGCATACGGCTTAC
>JAWSUU010000329.1:0-1702 GCA_033549325.1 Bacillota bacterium
ACCGCAATCTTTCTTGTCAAGTTCAGCACATATAAAAAAGCCTACCTCTTTATCTGTAAGCTTTTTTGAAATAATTTTATCAAATTTGTTTTAATCCTTTTTGACTCCGGTGATTGTAATGGATAAATTTTCGTAGTCTCTTAAATCTAATATGTAAGGATCAATATTTTTCTTATTTTCATTAAAAACTCTTACTAAAGGTCTATTTCCATTACCTTCAAAGTTTTCAATTACTATAGCCAGAGAATTATTAGATAACTTAACTATAGTCCCAGAAGGATAGGGGGTTACCTTTTTCAAAAATATTTCTACTATCTTTGGATCGAAAAGAGTATCATTACCTGCTAAAATATATTCCAATGCTTCAGATGGTACCAGACCTTTACGATATGGTCTATCTGATATTAAAGCATCATAAACATCTGCTACAGCTATTATTCTTCCCTGTTTAGTTATATCATTAAAAGAATGTTTTTTTGGATATCCTGTTCCGTTCCATCTTTCGTGATGCATAAGGATACCTTTATATGAATCTGCAGGAAGCTTAAATTTATTTTTTAGAAATTCGAACCCTCTAAAGGGATGTTTTTTCATAGTAGACCATTCTTTATTATCTAACTTGTCTGGTTTGTTTAAAACTTCTATTGGTATAAAAATCTTTCCAATATCATGTAAAATTGCACCTAAACCCAAGGAATATAATTCTTCTTTTGTAAAGTTTAAAGATGCACCAAGAACTATTGATATGATGGCAACATTCAAAGAGTGATAAAAAGTATAATCATCAAAGACCTTTAAGTCTATCATGTTTATCATTAAATCCTGACTACTTAGTATTTCATCTACTATTTTTTTAGTAATATTATTGATTTTCTCATTATTATCTTTTAACTCTTTATCCGAAATATGACTTTTTTGAGCATATATGAAAGTTTCCTGTACACTTGTTACTGCTTCGTGTCTCAATTCTTCGCTAATGAGATTTTTTATCTCTATACCCTTAGATAATTCATCTTCTATATAAATTCCGTTAATACCAAGATTTTTAAGTTTATTTATATAATAAGAATCAAGCTTAAACCCTTCTTTTAGTAACACATTACCATTAGAACCGTATATAGTCTTTTTTAATATTGAATTTTCTTTAATGCTTTGTACGGGTACATATCTCATTTCATCAATCCTTTATCATTTTTAATATTCGAAAATAAAAATCTGGAATTTTTTATTTCATTGCCTTTTTCTATTTTTATCCTTATACATTTTTTTATCAGATTCACTTATTAAAAATTCTAATTCATCATTTTCTTCACCTATAACGTATCCTATAGATAAGCTTAAGTGTAATTTTTCGTTATCTATTTTTTCATTGTGATTTTTCACATTCCTTAAAATTCTTTTCTTTACAGTCTCAACCAAATTATCATTGCAATAAATAATAATACTTAGAAACTCATCTCCACCAGTTCTAAAAACATAATCATTTTCTCTAAAGGAAGATTTCAAAATATCTGCAGCTGCTTTAATTATCTTATCTCCTTCTAAATGCCCATAGTTATCATTTATGAATTTTAGATTATCAATATCAAAAGAAAAAACGCATAAATTTTTACAGTTTTTAAATTGTAAGCGTCAAAACGGGCCCACCTTCAAAAGCTAAAGCTGTTATGATAATCTAATCCTTATTAGGGATTTTACAGTC
>JAWSUU010000330.1:0-1689 GCA_033549325.1 Bacillota bacterium
AGTCAATTGAAAGCACATAGACTTTCAATTGACTATAATTCTATTTGTCATAAAATAGTTAACTTAATGACATTGGTGAACTGGGTCTATCTTTTTTTAGCTCAGTTGAAGGCGTTTCTCTCCATTCAGTATGCCCTTTCGGAGCAGTAGAAACATTTTATACATTAATAACAGGTCAAGGATTAATCGCTAAATTACATACTTCTAGTTTAGTATTATTTGTAATTTTAGTAATAAGTGCAATTTTATTCGGTGGAGCATTTTGCGGATTTATATGCCCTTTAGGTTCCATTCAAGAGTTTGTTGGAAAATTCGGAAAGAAATTATTTCCTAAAAAACACAACAATTTCATTCCCTATAAAGTTGATAAGTATTTAAAATATCTAAGGTATGTTGTTCTTGCTATAATAGTATTTTTTAGTAGTTATTACTTAAGTTTAGTTTTCGCAGATTATGACCCTTACTTTGCTCTATTTAATTTCTATACAGGTGAAGCTGCTATTACAGCAGTACTGGTTCTAGTTGTAGTTTTGGTTTCATCATTGTTTATAGAAAGACCTTGGTGTAAGTATCTGTGTCCGCTAAGTGCTATATTAGGTATTTTCAACAAATTTAGAATCTTCAAAATAGTAAGAAGTAAAAGCACCTGCATAAGCTGCAAAAAATGTGATAACGTGTGTCCGATGAATATTAAGGTTTCTGAAAAAGAAGTTATCAATGATACAAACTGCATAAGTTGCCTAAAGTGTACATCTGAAGAAATCTGTCCTATAGACAATACTTTAGACATGAAACTTGGAGGTATAAAATGAAACTAAATAATATGATTTTGTCAATAGCAATTGCAGCAATTTTTATAGTTGGAATAATGATCTCAGATTATTTAGGATACTGGCAAACAGAAAGTTTAAAGATACCTCAAAAAATATCTGAAGGAGAATTTGAAGGTTACTCCAATCCTGCTGATATAAGAGGTTCATATTCTTTAGAAGATATCTCCAAAAGTTTTGAAATTGATGTTGAAACTCTTTCAAAAGCATATAACCTTACGGATATAATTGACAACCCAAGTTCTTTTAGAGTAAATCAATTAGAAGAATATTATGTATTTGATGAAGATATAGAAATTGGAACAGGCAGTGTAAGGTATTTCGTATCTTTATATACAGGTATACCTTATGAAAGTGATGATAATGTGCTACCTATAACAGCTTTAAATATTCTTAAAGAAGAGGACAAAATAACAGAAGAGTTATACAATGAGCTTAAAGAAATTTCAATAGACATATCCAAATATTTAAACACTGAGAATATTGTTTCTAATGAAATAAACGAAGAAGATAGTAACGAGGAAGAAGAATACGTAATCAAGTCAACAACAACTGTTCTTGAAGTGGTTAGATGGGGCATTAGCATTGAAGAATTGAAAGATTTAATTGGTGTAACAAAAATTTCAGAAGATGATGTCATTAGAGATGTATGCCTGGATAATGGACTCTCTTTTTCAGAAGTAAAGGAAAAAATTTCAGCTTTATTAAATTAATTGAGATAAAATAAACCTGCTAATATTACACTTTTGATGTGTATTTATTAGCAGGTTTTGTTATTTAATATAACTATAATAATTTTGATAATATAATTTTTTTATACACAATCATAATTATATAACTAAAAAACTCTTTTCAATAA
>JAWSUU010000331.1:0-1682 GCA_033549325.1 Bacillota bacterium
GTATTGTCACTTGTTTTTACAATTATATTTACCGGATGCAGCAGTACAAATGAAGAACCAGAACCAGTAGAGGAACAGGATACTGAAGAAAAATCTAATGATACATCAGGAGAAGATTCCTTAGATGAAAAGCCTTTGGAAGGTGAACATTTAGCTGTAGCAATGAGTGCAAATTATAAGTATTTCGAAACTGTTACAGTTGATGATAACGGCAATGAAATATATGAAGGCTTAGATATCGATATTTTAGAGAAATTGTCTGAAAACTTAGGATTCACTTATGAAATTAATAATATGCCCTTTGCAAGTCTAATAGGATCTTTACAATCTAATCAAGCAGACTTTGTAATTTCTGGAATGAGTTACACTGAAGAGCGTGCGGAAAGTATAGATTTTTCAGATAAATATGCCACAGCTAAAGTTGGAGTTCTTGTAAAAAAAGATTCCAACATATCTTCAGTAAAAGATTTAGAAGGAAAAAAAGTTGCCTGCAGTGCCGGTACTAATTTTGAAAACATCATTAAGAAAATAAATGGAGCACAGTTAGTCACATTTGACGGTCAAGCTGCAGTAACCCAAGAATTAGTAATGGATAGAGTAGATGCTGCAGTAACAGGTGGAACTGCTGTTAAAAATATAGTGCTGGAAAATGACGATTTAACCTTTTTTATTATAGGTGATGATGAGATTGATTTAGGATCTTTAAGTACTTATAATATAGGATTTCCAAAAGGAAGTAATTTAGTGTCTATCTTTAATGAAGAAATTGCTAATTTAAAAGAAGATGGTACTTTAGATTCACTAATTATCAAATGGTTAGGTGAAGATTACGTTGATTGATTTTGGTTAGAAATATAATTTTAATAAGAGCTGAAATTTTCTTTCAGCTCTTTTAATCAAGTTTAAGGGGATTTTTATGGAATTAGATTTTAGTATGATGACTAGGTATTTACCTTACTTATTTAAAGCAACAATAACAACTATTCAGGTTACAATTATATCACTGCTTTTAGGTGCAGTTATTTCTGTACCTATATCGCTTATTAAACTTTCTAAGTATAAAGCACTTCAAGCTTTAGGCTCTTTTTATACTTCGATATTTAGAGGGATTCCTCTTTTGGTTCAAGTTTTTATGGTTTATTTTGGTTTACCTCAAGTATTTCCAGCTCTTAAAGCATTAAACAGTTTTCAATTAGGTTGCCTCACTTTTGCTTTCAACTCATCCGCTTATATTTCCGAAAGTTTGAGAGGTGGAATACAAGCCGTTGATTCCGGGCAGATGGAAGCTGCTCTGTCTTTAGGAATACCCTACGGGAAAACAATTAAAGATATTATTTTCCCTCAAGCTATAAAAAGCGTTCTTCCAAGTTTAATAAATGAATTTATTGGGTTATTAAAAAGTACAACTCTTATCTCAACTATCGGTGTTGTAGAACTTTTACGTTCAGGTCAAATGATAGTATCAGATACATATAGAGCTTTTGAACCTTATGCTGTTATTTCATTATATTTTTACGTTTTAGTAATGACGTTATCAATAGCAGGCAAAAGACTTGAAAGGTGGGTGAACAGAAGTGATAAGCGTTGAAAATGTATCAAAATCCTTTGGTGATTTAGAGGTCTTAAAAAATATAAATCTTCAAATATCAAAAGGCGAAATTGTATCAATAATTGGTCCTTCG
>JAWSUU010000332.1:0-1679 GCA_033549325.1 Bacillota bacterium
TTTTTCAAAATAAACTCCTCCTGATTAAAGAAAAGACATGCCGCCCTCTAGGGGCGGAGTCTTTTTTTAATGTCTGTTATTTAAAGTCTGCATATGTATATTCGTAACTTAGTCCAACAAAATAACTTTCAAATCCTACTAAATCAGGATTAGTAAGCATTGCTATTCTTCTTAATTGAAGTGGTATTATAGCTCCATCTTCAAGTAATATTTTTTCTGCTTCAAACATAGCATCCATTCTTTCTTGTGGATCTGTAGATGTTCTTGCTAATTCTATTTTTTCGTCGTATTCAGGGTTTGAGTATGATCCGTGATTGTATCCTGAATCTGTTGTCCAAAGCTCAAGATATGTCATAGGGTCTGAATAGTCAGGCGCCCATCCGGTTACAACCATTTCAAAATCTTTTGCACCTTCCATGTCAAGTCTTTGTCTGTACGGTACCTGTCTTATGTCTATTTTGATTCCTAATTTGCTTTCAAGGTCATCTTGAATAATCTCTGCTTCTTTTCTAGTTCTTTCTACGTCTGTAGTAAGTAATTCAAGTTCTATTTCAGATGGGTCTGATACTCCAAGAGCTTCCATAGCAGCATCTAAATGCTCAAGAGCTGTATCTACGTCTCCTTCTACAGGGTAAGCTGCGTAAGGAAATTCATCACCGTATTCTCCATCTACTCCATTAACCTGTGGTAATACGTATCTTGGGTTAGGATCGTAAAGTCCGCCAGTTGATAGCATTATGAACTCTTGTCTATCTAAAGCATAGTTTAGAGCTAATCTTAGGTCTTTATTTTCAAGAGGAGATGTTCCATCCATTTGAAGTTTTATAAAGTCATTTGCTCCGTTATAATAGTATTCTACTTGGTCTTCGTATTGCGAAACAACTTCTGCAGGAACTTCTACCATATCTAATTCACCATCTTCAAACATTGCTAGAGCAGTCATTTGATCCGGTACTACTATTATATGTACTTCATCTAGATTTATAGAATCAGCATCCCAATAGTTAGGATTCTTTTCAAGTATAAGTCTATCTTCATGTCTCCATTCTTTAACTACAAATGGACCGTTGTATGCATTGTTTTCTGCCGTTGCTGCATAATCTTTTCCGAATTCTTCAACATAATCTTGTCTTGTCGGTGCAAACTGCATCATTGAGAGCATACTTAAGAAGTATCCTGCTGGATTTTCTAATTCTACTTCTAGAGTTTTTTCATCTATTGCAGTTACTCCTAAATCTTCTATCGGTAATTCACCTTTATTTACTGCATTTGCATTTTTAAGTGCCATACCAATAAATGCATATCCACTTGCAGTTTCAGGGTCTAATAATCTTCTAAAACTGTACTCAAAATCTTGAGCTGTAACAGGTTCTCCGTCACTCCACTGAGCATCTCTTAGATAGAATGTGTAGGTAGTTCCATCTTCAGACATTTCCCAATCTTCAGCTATACCAGGTCTTACTTCTCCTTGGTATGTTCTGATAAGTCCTTCAAAGATTTGATGTCCAACTGTTGCAGATGGTATTGAATTAGCCAAATGCTGGTCTAATGTAGGTACATCAGCAGTCAGTGAATATGTAAGTATTTTTTTTGATTCCTCAGCTGGTTCTTCTTCACCTTCTTCTGGTTCTTCTCCTTCTGCCGGCTCTTCAACTGGTTCTTCAGGTTCTTCGCTTCCC
>JAWSUU010000333.1:0-1678 GCA_033549325.1 Bacillota bacterium
TTCTGTTTCTTTAACATCTTTTAGTACTTCTAAACCTTCAGCTGTTTCGAAATAGCCTTTTACTGCACTTGCAGCAGCAGTTTCAGGACTAACTAGATATATGCCTGCATCTTTTGTGCCGCTTCTACCTAAAAAGTTTCTATTTGAAGTTCTTAGAGACACTGCTCCTGATTTTGGCGCTTGACCTATACCTACACAAGGACCACATGCACTTTCTAATATTCTCGCTCCTGCTGATACTAAATCATTAAGTATGCCGTCTCTTATTATCATTTCAAAAACTTGTTTTGAACCGGGAGCAACACATAAGCTTACGTCTTTATGTACTTCTTTACCTTTTAATATTTTTGCTGCTCTTGCAATATCAACATAAGATGCATTTGTACAGCTTCCAATAAATACTTGGTCTATTTTTTTATCTTTGAAGTTTTCAACTTTATCTACAAGATCAGGCATATGAGGTTTAGCCAGCAATGGCTGGAGTTCATCTAAATTAACTCTGATTACCTGGTCATATTTTGCATCTTCATCTGCTTTTAACTCAATCCATTGTTCTTCTCTTCCCTGTGCTTTCATGTATTCTTTAGTAATTTCGTCACTAGGGAAAAGGGATGTAGTAAGTCCCATTTCTGCTCCCATATTTGTCATTGTACCTCTTTCAGGAACAGAGAAGTTTTTTATACCTTCACCAGAGTATTCCATGATTTTATTTACTCCACCTTTTACTCCTACTTTACTCAATAAGTATAAAGATACGTCCTTAGCAGATACTCCCGGTTTTAAAGTTCCTTCTAGTTGAACATTTATAACTTCAGGTACGGTTAAACTGAATGCTTCTCCAGCCATTGCCAAAGCCACATCTAATCCACCGGCTCCTATAGCTATTGATCCAACAGCTCCGGATGTAGGTGTATGGCTGTCTGATCCAAGAAGGGTCTTCCCTGGCACAGCAAATCTCTCAACATGGAGTTTATGACAAATTCCGTTTCCTGCTTTTGAGCAATATATTCCATATTTTTCAGCTACCGTCTGTAAAAATACGTGATCATCAGCATTTTCAAAACCAGTTTGCAAAGTATTATGATCTATATAACTTACGGATAATTCTGTTTTAACTTTTGGAATTTCTAATGCTTCGAAAGCTAAATATGCCATTGTACCTGTGGCATCTTGAGTTAGAGTTTGGTCTATTTTGATGGAAATTTCTTCTCCTTTTTCCATCTTACCTTCTACAAGATGCTCTGTTAATATTTTTTCTACTATGTTTTTACCCATTACTACCTCCTAAATTGTCTTCATATATTTTATAAAATTTATCTATTACTTCTTCTATAGAATGCTTTCTACTCCTACTGCAGTGCTTTGCATTTTCTCCACATACAAAACATTTTCTAGGCTCTTTATTTAAAGTATTTCTGGATACAGCTTTTCCTTCTAAGTCCAATACGTCTATATCAAATAATCTACCAATAGGGCTATTCTCTTCTATTATTACAGTCATCTCTTTAATAACTTCTGCTTTTTCATTTACCGATATAAAACCTTCCGGTCCGGATACTTTTCCTATATTTAATTTTTCGTATTTTATTTCTAGCCCTTTATCTTTTAAAGATTTTTTTATTTCGAATATCTCTTTCTCAAATATATTTTTTATTCTGTCATTATTTTTTTCTAATCC
>JAWSUU010000334.1:0-1659 GCA_033549325.1 Bacillota bacterium
TTATTTTCCATAAATAACCTCCAGAGAAATATAATACTTTGATTATAGTATTATTATAAGGTATCATTAGAAAATATTCTAATAATTAATTATTTAACAAACTATCTCTCTTCTAAATGAATACTTATGCTGATTTTGTGGTAATAAAAGTATAAGTGTATTTATAAATTTAATGATGGAATGTCTTTATCAAGTATATCAAAAATCAAACTGTTTTTTGTGAAATTTGAAATATAATACAGATATTTCATAAAAGGATGATATAAATGAAAAGTGATAATTTTAAAGAAAATAGTATTACATTATGGGGCGCTGTAGGACTGGGAACTGGAGTAATGTTTGGTGCTGCAATTTTTGCTGTAGTAGGGCAAGTTGCTGAGATAGCAGGTAAATATTTTCCTTTTTCCTATTTTCTAGGTTCATTAGTTGCAGCTTTTAGTTCTTATGGTTATATAAAAATGTCTCAAAAATATCCATCAGCTGGTGGAATAGGTATGTTTTTTGTGAAAATTTACGGTAAGACCACCATTACAGCTTCTTCTTCACTATTAATGGCAATTTCAATGGTCATAGCCCAGAGTTTAGTTGCAAGAACTTTTGGAACTTACACAATGCAAATATTTAGTATCAGCCCAGATCACTGGACTGTGACTGTATTAGCCGTAGGACTCTTAATTTTTACATACATAATTAATCGATCTGAAAATGATTTTATTCAAACTTTTACATCAACTATATCATTAATTAAAATTATTGGAATAGTAATCTTCTCTTTTGCAGCATTAAAGGCATCTCAATTTTCTACAGCCGGTTTGAATTTTGTAGAAATTAGTAACACTAGTGATATAAATTCTTTTTCCTTTATTGCTTCAGTGGCTTTAAGTTTACTAAGTTTTAAAGGATTTACAACAATTACTAATAACGGGGATGAAATAGTTGAACCTAAAAAAAATATTGGTAGAGCTATTATAATATCTATTTCTTTGTTAACGGTAATCTATGTTATTATGTCTTGGGCAGTTTCCAGTAGTCTCCCTATTAATGAGATAGTAAATGCTAAAGATTACTCCCTTGCTGAAGCTGCAAGACCTACTCTTGGACGTTATGGAGTTTGGTTTACAATTGGTATTGCTATATTAGCTACAGTTACTGTGGCTATCGGAGGTGTTTTCGCTGTTTCCAGAATGACTACTATGCTTACAGATATGAACTTGATACCTCACAGTCATTTCGGTATGAAAGGCACTGTGCATAGACACATGCTTGTTTATATAATTGTTATAGGGATTACTCTTACGGTGGTTTTTGATATTAGCCGTATTGCATCAATAGGAGCTATATTTTACATAGTTATGGATATAATATTTCAATATGGAATTTTAAAAAATATAAAAAAAGAAATCGAAGCAAAGGCTCCGATTGTTATAGCTTCAATAATTTTTGATTCATTAGTTCTAGCTGCTTTTATATGGTATAAGCTACAGTTTGACTTATTCATTGTAATATTATCTCTTGTTTCCATTATACTTATATTCCTTGGAGAAAAAATATTTTTGGAAAAATTTTCTGAATTAGATGAAAATTGATTTTAGAATTCTATCTTCCAAAATATGATAAAGTATCCGATTATCACAATAGCTAAATCTGCAAAAAAGTGAG
>JAWSUU010000335.1:0-1652 GCA_033549325.1 Bacillota bacterium
GTTGTATCTAAAAGTATAGGAAAACTCCACAGGTTATTGATGGGTGCGGAAAATCCAAATTTACAAATAGACCATATCAACAGAAATAAAAAAGACTGTAGGAAGAAAAACATGAGATTTGCATTAAACAAGGAAAATTGTGCTAATTCAGCTACCTACAAATCAAATAAAAGCACAGGGCATAAAAATGTTTATGCGGTTGGAGATACTTATCGTGTAATTATAAGAAAAGATGGAAAAAGCAGACACTTTGGATATTACAGAAATATCAATGAAGCTGTAGAAGTTGCAAATGCAGCTCGCAAAAAACTATTCGGTGAGTTTGCATTTATCGAAAAAAATAATTGGAGGATAAATCATGAGTAAAAAACAAAAAGTAGTAACAGAGAAAGTAAGGTTTTCATATTGTAATGTTTGGGAGCCAAAGTCAATTAATGGAGGAGAAGCAAAATATTCAGTAAGCTTGATAATTGATAAGAGTGACAAGAAGACTCTATCTATTATAAAAGAAGCAATGGAAGAAGCTGAAAAAGCAGGAATAGCTAAATTCGGTTCGAAATTCAACAGTGTTTCCGGATTTAAAAGACCCTTAAGAGATGGAAACATTGACCGACCAGATGATCCTGCATACAAGGATTGCTATTTTATAAACATTAACAGTAAAGAACCACCACATATAGTTGATAAAAGAGTTAGACCTATTACAGACAGAAGTGAGTTTTATTCAGGCTGCTACGGCAGAGCAAGCTTTACAATTTATCCATTTTCCGCCTCAGGAAATAAAGGGTTAGCTTGTTACCTTGCAAACCTACAAAAGCTAGATGATGGAGAGCCGCTAGGAGGAAAGAGTAGAGCTGAAGATGACTTTGAGATTGAAGAAGACGATGATTTCTTGGCTTAGTAGTTTAAAGAAAAGAAAGGTGTAAAAATATGAAGATAATTTCCATAGATATTGAAACCTTCTCTGATGTAGACCTTAGAAAGTGCGGTGTTTACCGCTATACCGACAGCTCGAACTTCGACATCCTGCTGTTATCCTACAGTATAGATGAAGGACCAGTAGAGCTAATTGATTTGACTAGTGGTGAAGAGATACCAGAGGAAATAATAGAAGCAATTATCAGTAGTGATGTTATCAAGACAGCCTTCAATGCCAATTTTGAAAGGGTGGCTCTTATGAAATATCTAAGCAGACTACTTCAAAATGATATCTACCTTAACCCATCTTCATGGAGGTGCAGTGAGGTTCAGGCAGCAATGCTTGGACTTCCTCTCCACCTTGAGGGAGTGGCCAAGGTGCTAAGGCTGGATGCACAGAAGATGTCTGAAGGAAAACCTCTGATCAGATACTTCTGTATTCCCTGTAAGCCAAATGCAGCTAATGGTGGACGAAGTAGAAACCTTCCATCAGATGCACCGGACAAATGGGAGCTGTTCAAACAGTACAACATCAGAGACGTTGAAGTGGAACTTGAAATAAGAAAAAAGATTAAAGATTTTCCAATACCAGAATCGGAGCAAGTGCTTTATGAACTGGACCAACGTATCAATGATAGAGGATTAAAAGCAGATATGGACTTTGTTATTCAGGCTATTTCCTGTGATAGACAGTTTACAATTGCTGCTACAGAAAGAGCTTATGAGCTTACCGG
>JAWSUU010000336.1:0-1652 GCA_033549325.1 Bacillota bacterium
GTGTAATGTTTTTTTTGATATTAATCTCAATATATGATTTTACATCTTGAATATCTCCATTAAATTCCTTCTTTTGATCCAGTAACCTTTTAAAAATCATTTTAATAAAACATATAAATTCTTGTTTCAAAAGATATTTATCAGTATATAATTTATGATTTCGTAATATTTTTTTTGACATTAATTCTAAATCATTGTATTTACTAATATTTAAGCTTTTAGTAGTCATAACAATATGATTTACAGCTTCAGCGATTTCATCCCATGTTTTGTGCAGGTTTTCATTACTTGGTTCATATATTTGGTCAATTAATTTTTGTGATAAGTTAATAGCATCAAAGTAATTATTTTTAATTATTGAATTAGAAAGTTGTATTAACAAAGATTCTTGATTTGTTTTTGGTTCCTTTTTTTTATCAATACAATATTTCTTTACTGCCTTAATTATCTTATCTTTCCTTATTGGTTTGAGTAAAAAATCATCTACGTTAATTTTAATAGCTGTATGAGCGAAATCAAATTCATCATGAGCAGTAGTAATTACTATAGAACAATTAGGTGAATTTTTCTTAATGTATTTACTAAGTTCTAAACCATTAATCCCAGGAATTTTTATGTCCATGAAAACTAAATCAAAATCTGTTTCATCAATTTTTTTTATGGCTACTTCACTGTTGAAAGCTTCCTGAAGAGAATCGATTTCATTGAAATTTTCATAAATAATTTTTTTAAATGCTTCTCTTTCTATTAATTCATCTTCTACAAGCAATATTTTATTCATTTTTTTCTCCAATTATTAGGTTATTTTATTTTTTTGATAAAGTAATTAAAATAGTTGTACCTTTTCCTTTTAAACTTTTAATTTTTAATCCGTTATCACTTCCATAAGAATATATTAATCTTTTATGCACATTATATATACCGATACCACTATTTTCATTTTCATTATATATGTCGCCATTTAATGCTCTGTCTATGTCTTCTTTACTTAAACCATCGCCATCATCTTTAACTGATAAAATTATATTTTCATCTTTTTCAAAAGCTTCTATAATAATATTACCACCTTCTATTTTTTTCTCTACAACATATTTTATACTATTTTCTACAAGAGGTTGTATGGTCATAAATGGACATTCAATAGTATAATACTTTTCAGGAATTTTCACCTTATAATTCAAACGATCTCCTAACCTAAACTTTTGAATAGAGAGATAATTATTGACATGGGATATTTCTTCTCTTAAAGTTACTGATTGGTTAGAATTTTTCTTAAGCGTATATCGCATCATGTCAGAAAAATGATATATCATATTTTCTGTTTTAGTAGCATTTTCTATTAATGCTAAACGTCCTATTGTATTAAGAACATTGAACAAAAAATGAGGGTTAATTTGTGACTGCAAGGCTCTAAGTTCTGCTTCTTTTAAAGCTCTTTCAAGGTCTGTACGGAGAGTTATAGATTCAAGAAGTTTTAAATTACTATTATTAAATTTTTCTTGAATAAAATTTATATATTGTTTTTCTACAATGTGATTTGTAACAGCATACATCATTTGAGCAGCAGCATTTATTCTTTCAAAAGAAATAGATGGTATTTCAGCATACATTTTTTTTATTTTTTTATTCTTATTATAATCAATATTCACACT
>JAWSUU010000337.1:0-1642 GCA_033549325.1 Bacillota bacterium
TGTCTTTTTAGCAAATATAGATTGGAGAGTTCCGTAGGGACATAGATACCTATGCCATAGAGCTTCCTCAAATATCAAACTAAGTAATATGCCGACTCCTGTTAAAAGAGGAAGTATAGGTAGTTTTTTGCCTGATCTTAAAGTTAAAACCATAACTGCCACTAAAAGTCCGAGGGCAATATATCTTACAGTTGGATGTTTAATCCAGTTAGGTACCTTAAGTTTATTCTTTTTAGATATTTTCTGAGTTGCTTCGGTCAAAGTATTAATAGGACAAATATTTCCGCAGTATATCCTTCCTAAAAATGGAGCTAGAAGTAAAGAAATTAAGAAAATACCAAGCCAAAGCTGAACCCGGCCTATTACCATTATAAAAACAAAGGCTGCTAAAAAAATTATTTGCAAAGTTTTTTTCATGAGAATCCTCCTTGTAATCTTTATACTACAATTATACAAGGATTATAGAAAAAGAGATGTAACCAAAGTTACTAATTGAAATAGAATTCAATAATTTAAAATACTACTATTAAGAGATGATTGAATAAAATATATTAATTTGTTATACTTAATCGAAAATTAAATTAGACAGGAGCAAGTCATGGGACAAATTGAGTATTCATTAAAAACCAGAGGCTTCAAACAGCTTATGGCTGTATCTTTAGGTCATTTTACAAATGATTTTTATGTTGGAATAATAGCACCTATATCAGTTTATTTTGCTTACAAATTGGGTTTGAATTTAACTCAACAAGGATTAATTTCTGTTGCTGTCCTGGTATTCGCATCATTATTACAACCTGTATTTGGTTTGTTATCAGATAAAAAAGGAAAACCAAAACATCTTATTATTTCAATCATATGGATTTCGGTTTTAATAAGTTTATCTGGTGTTATAAATAATTTTTATATTTTACTCTTAGTTATAGCACTTGGATCTGCTGCATCAGCTTTATACCATCCTTTAGGATCTACTACAGCTGTAACTTTAGGACGTAGATCTAAAGGAACTAGTTTATCAATATTTATGACTATAGGAGGCTTTGCTGGAACAGCTGCTTCTATTGTTGGATTGTGGATTGCCAGTAAATTTGGAATAGAAAAAATAATTTTTTTGGTATTACCGGGAGCTCTTGTAGCCTTATATATGTACTATTCTGGAGTTCAAAATGTAAAAATAGATACTCATGAAAATAGAAATAAAGATAATATTGGGGACAAGATTAAAGAAGTTAAAAAATTAAACTTAACTAAAAAAAGTATGTTCTGGTTAGGGATTCTTTTATACATTAGCATTATGAAAGTTTTAGGTGGAAGATTTATTATCACTTACGGTATTCAAATTCTTTCTCTTAAAAGCTTTGCTTACGGAGCAGCTTTGCTGTCCATACACCTGTTAGGTATACCTGTAGGGACAATGAGTGGAGGAATACTTATAGACAAAATTGGCGAGAAAAAAGTATTTGTTTTTGGAATGCTGTTAAGTTTGTTAAGCTTATCTTTAATCGGATACGGAGGCAGCTGGATAGCTGCAGTAGGGGTTGGAATACTTGGGTTTTGTTCTTCCTTAACAAATACGGTAGGAGTTTTAGTAAGTCATAAAATCATCCCGGATAGTCAATCATTTGCTACAGGAATAATAATG
>JAWSUU010000338.1:0-1640 GCA_033549325.1 Bacillota bacterium
TCCCCTGTTGATGTAATAAGAAGTTCTCCTTTCTTTAAATTGACTGAGATATAATCATCATTATTCAAAGATTTTGTCATTTTTTTACATATCATCAAAGGCAATCCTATATTTAAAGAATTTCTATAAAAAATTCTAGCAAAGGATTCTGCAATAATTAAGCTTACTCCCATGTTTTTTAAAGCTATTGGTGCATGTTCTCTACTCGACCCACATCCGAAATTTTTACCGGCTACTATAATATCTCCATCTCTAAATGTTTTAGCTATATTTTTATCAACATCTTCCAAACAATGAGTTGCAATTTCTTTTGGATCAACTAATGATAAATATCTCCCAGGATATATTTGGTCGGTATCTACATTATTTCCAAGCATCAATACTTTCCCAACTACAGTTTCCATATTTCACCTCCCAATAAACTAGGATTTGATATACAACCATTTAGTACAGATGCAGCAACTGTTGCTGGTGATGATAAATAAACTTTAGATTTTTTACTTCCCATCCTACCCGGGAAATTTCTATTGGAAGCTGATATACATACTTCGTTTTCTGCCAGTACCCCTTCATGAGCTCCAAGGCATGGACCACATCCTGGGGTTGATATAGTAGCTCCAGCATCCATAAGTTCTTTTATATAGCCCTTCTCCATACATTTTATCATTACTTCAGAGGAAGCAGGTATTATTAATAATCTAGTAAATCTAGGTATTTTTTTCCCCTTTAAAATATTTGCAGCAATTTTAATATCTTCTTCTCTACCTCCTGTACAAGTCCCAATAAATCCTTGATATATCTTCTCTCCCTGAATTTCAGTAACAGGTTTAACATTATCTACTTCATAAGGTATAGCTACTTGCGGTTCTAATTCAGAAATATCAAAGCTGTAATAGTCTGAATATCTATAGTTTTTGTCGGTATATTGAACTTCATAGTTATCATTTGTTTTACTCTTAATGTAGTTTAAAACTTCATCATTAGGCTGTATATAAGCGGTTTTTGCTCCCATCTCAACAGCCATATTACACAAAACCATTCTGCCTGCTATGTTTAAATTTTCCACATATTCTCCAGTAAATTCAATAGCTTTATATACAGCTCCATCGGCTTTTATCTTTCCGAGAATATTTAAAATTACATCCTTTGGCATAATATAATCTTTAGGTTTACCTTCTATTTTTATTTCAATAATTTCAGGAACTTTCATCCACATCTTGCCTGATATCATAATTATTGCCATATCTGTTGCTCCAACTCCTGTTCCTAAAGCTCCAAATGCCCCATGTGTAGTAGTATGTGAATCTGTGGCAGCAATAATTTCTCCAGGTTTTATCACACCACTTTCAGGCATTACTTGGTGACATATACCACAATTAATATCAAAGTGATACTTTAGTTTGTTTTTTGAGGCAAAATCTCTCATTTTTTTGTGAATTTCTGCCGAGTTAATATTGGGAGCAGGTGCATAATGATCAAATACAAATGCTAGTTTTTCGCTATCCCAAACCTTAGTTCCGTCCATTTCATAAAAGGAATTAATTGTCTGTAAATATAAATCGTTGACTTCTGCAAAACCAACCTCTGCATTTACAATTTCACCAGTTTTCACCACATTTTTTCCACTTGCTTTTGCAATA
>JAWSUU010000339.1:0-1626 GCA_033549325.1 Bacillota bacterium
AGGAGCTTTTATTATCTTTTTTGCGAAATTCATAGATATACTATGATTTAAGCTGCTATTCTTTCATGTTTACTTTATAGAGTCAGTTTAAATATAATATTTTACTGCTCATAAATTTTGCTTCTTCGCTGTCGTGAGTAACAAAAATAAGGGGTATATTTTTTTCATGAACTAAGTCCTTAGTTTTTTGTCTTAGGCATCTCTTTGTGAATTCATCGATTGATGAAAAAGCTTCATCCATAAGTAAAATTTTAGGATTTCTTATTAAAGCTCTAACTATTGCCACTCTTTGTTTCTGTCCACCTGATATTTCATGAGGATACTTATTAATCATTTTATTTAAACTAAATTCATCTAGATATCTATTCAACTGTTCGTCCTCTTTCGAAATTTTGAGTCCTATAGTTATATTGTCTATTATATTAAAATGTGAAAAAAGGCAGTTTTTCTGAGTTATATATCCTATTTTTCTATAGCTTACATCCTTATTTGTATTTTTATCTGAGGAGTATATAACTTCACCATCAAAAAGTATTTCTCCAATATCGGGTTTGACAATACCTGATATCATATTTAGTATTGTTGATTTACCCACACCATTTTCACCCATCAAAACTAATATCTCACCTTTTGATAAATTGAAATTAGTTTTTATAACTTTATTATCGTATTTTTTAGTTAAATTTACTGAAAGCATTTTTTTCACCTTCTATTTATTTAATAGTTAATTGAATTTACCGATTTGCCTGCCACTTTTATTTAAAAAATATTTTAATGTTATCTGTATTAAAAGTGATATCACTAAAAGTGTAAAACCTACTACTATAGCTATGTTTACGTCTTTTTCCATTGATGAATATATGAGTAGAGGTAGAGTTTGGGTTACTCCTCTTAAATTACCTGCAAACATGATCGTTGCACCAAACTCCGATAACATTCTGGAAAGAGTTATAATCATAGCAGATAATATGGCATTCTTGTTTTGAGGTAGTACTATTTTGAAAAATATCTGAGTTTCATTTAAACCCAATATCTTACCTGTATTAACAACCTCTTCTTCCATTTCTTCCAGTGAAGTTTTCACATTTTTTAAAAAAAGCGGACCTCCGACAAAAATTTGTGCAATTATTACAGCCACTATAGTAAAAGGAATATTTATCCCAATGGAATCTAGAAATCTACCTGCTGTACCATTAGACCCAAAGGTTATAAGCAGTATCAAACCCGATACAGAGGGTGGGATAACAAGGGGAAATTCTGCTATGTTAAAAATCGTTTTAGTAAAATAGTTCTTATTCATATAGTAGTAGTAAGTACTTGGTAATCCTATTATCATTACTGTTACAAGACTTATTAAAGAGCTTATGATAGATATTCTCAATCCGGCAAAGTAAACTTTAGAAAAAATCTCAGGTTTTATAGAGCTTATAGATATCCAGGTATAAGAAAAAAGTGGTATGAAGAAAAAAATTAAAATTAAAATTATAGCTACTACTCCAATTTTTTTAATCCAATTATTTATCATTTCCCAAATCCACAATTTGGAAATGTGCATATTTTACAATCCCTACACAAACCACTATGACCTAATTTTACTATATACTCTTTAGTTATTTTCTCTCCTAC
>JAWSUU010000340.1:0-1620 GCA_033549325.1 Bacillota bacterium
TTGCTGGAATTTTGGATTGGATACCAACATATCGCTCAATTTTAATAAAATATAATCCTTCAGTTATCTCTAATCACCAATTGATTAATCAATTGGCTAGCTTAGAAACTATAAAAGATAACAAGGAGCTTTCAACTCCTTTTATTACAGAAATTCCTGTGGTTTATGGAGGCGCCTTCGGTCCAGATTTAGAATATGTGGCGAATCATAATAATCTTTCTGTAAAAGAAGTAATTAAGATTCATAGTGAAAGAAACTACCTTATCTATATGAAGGGCTTTACTCCTGGGTTTCCTTATTTGGGAGGAATGTCTGAAAGGATAGCTACTCCCAGATTAAAGTCTCCAAGGGAAAAAATTACCGGTGGTAGTGTAGGTATTGCTGGAAATCAGACTGGAATCTATCCTATAGATAGTCCTGGTGGGTGGCAATTGATTGGCAAAACTCCAGTTAAGCTTTTTAATCCGGAAAAAGAGGAACCTTTTTTACTGAGGGCTGGTGATTATTTACGATTTGTTCCAGTAACAGAAGAGGAATACAGTCAAATTGAGCTACAAATTTCTCTGAATAAATATGAAGTTAAGAGATTTTCTCTTGAAGTTGGTGATAATAATGCGGATTAATATGCGTGTTGAAAACCCAGGTCTTTTAACGACAGTGCAAGATATAGGTCGCTTTGGTTTTGAAAAGTTTGGTATGCCTGTAGCAGGAGCTATGGATAGTTACGCTTTGCAAGTAGCAAATATTCTTGTAGGCAATCCACCAAATGAGGGTGGATTAGAAATTAGCTTTTTGGGGTTGACCTTGACATTTGAAGGTCAGGGATTAATTGCCATCACAGGAGCCGATTTAGGTGCAACATTAAATGGCCAACAAATAAAACCATGGCAATCCTTACAGGTAAACAGTGGGGATGAATTAAAGTTTGCATCATTAAAAAAAGGATGTAGAGCATATCTTGCTGTGCAGGGTGGCTTTGATATTCCCTGTGTAATGGGAAGTAAGTCAACTTATTTAAGGGGTAGTATTGGCGGCTATAAAGGAAGAAAGCTTTTAATGGGAGATAAGCTTACAAGTAACGAGATTAAGAGAAAACTTTCTCCAGAAATACTGCCAGAAGAATTTATTCCCAGTTATGAGAAGAAGACAATAAGGGTTATCTTAGGACCCCAGGCAGACTATTTTTCCACCGATGAACTTTACAACTTTTTGTCCTCAACATATAAAATAACAAATCAGTACGATAGAATGGGTTATAGGCTGGAAGGACCTAGTATAAAGCATAGCAAAGGACCGGATATAATTTCCGATGGTATAGTCCCTGGTTCAGTACAAGTACCTGGCCATGGCCAGCCAATAATAATGCTTGCTGATTGTCAGACAGCAGGGGGCTATAGTAAAATTGCTACTGTTATTTCAGTTGATCTACCCATGCTTGCCCAATTAATGCCGGGAAATGAATTGAATTTTGAAGAAGTAACTATTGAAAAAGCTCAGCTTCTTTATAATTTAAAAGAAAGTAAATTAGCAAAACTATATGATTATATGTTGAACAGCCGGCCCTAGTATAAGTGCCGGTGCATCAAAATATGGGCATTGTTCTTCAGAAGAATCTTTCCA
>JAWSUU010000341.1:0-1619 GCA_033549325.1 Bacillota bacterium
GTTATCGCTGTTCCTATTACGCAAGATAGTCCTGACCAAAGTCAGAACTGGTGCGACTGCCTGTCGCACAAAAAACCTCTAAATTTTTAGAGGTTTAATAAGGGAATACTATTCTATATATATTTCTACTGTTTCACCTTCATCAGTTTCTATATCTACTATCTTTCCTTCTGCACCACTTCTTATCATATCCATGATGTCGTTAAAGTCAACTCCGTTCAATGCACTATCTAAATTATCATCAAATCCCTTTCCTATTTTTAGTCCTGTTTCAACTATTGCTATAGGAACGTTTATGTTAACTTTTGTCTTTTTACCCTTTTCATTTTCTTCAAATACTCTGATTTTTAACCACTTTGGTGAACCATCTATCTTTTCTTTTTCTATTTTTGTACTTTTTTCATCTATAGCTGCCAGTAGTTTTTCACCTTCTGCTGATGTAATTTTACCTTCCTCAATCATTTTTAATATTCTAATTTTTTCATCCATTTTTTATCCTCCTATTCTTCTTCACCGTTTAATAATTTAAGAGCTTTCTCCGATGAAATTTCTCCTTTACTTAATTTTTCCAGTATGGTGCTTTGATTAACCTGACTTTTTTTAGCCTCATCCTTATATCCTAAAGCTTCTATTACTTCATCCAGTAATCTTCTTACTGTAGGATATGATATTCCCAACTCTTTTTCTATTTCCTTTATGTTTCCTCTGTTTTTTATAAACATTTCTGCAAAGTACTTCTGTTCTTTATCTAATCGGCAAAATTTACATAATTCAAAATCACCGCTAATTTTAGTTCCGCATCTTTTACAGGATAGTTCTGTCACCTTAAGTTCCGAATCACATACGGGACAGCTTCCTAATACTTCTTTTTTCATTGTCTTCTCCTTTATTTAGTATATATTTCTACCTTTGTTCCATCACTTTCATCTAGTACATCTACTAATTTAAATGGTGGGTGTTTTCTTAACTCATCAAATAATTTCTTTAAATCTTTCCTGTTTATTTTTTTTAGATCTTCATCATCTGAAAATTTTGCTCCCAGTAGTAACCCAAAAGATGTTAATCCGCTTACCAGCCCAAGGGGTAATGGTGGAATATTTATTTTCTTACCTTCTTCTCCATCTATTACCTTTATTTTTAAAAATTTTGCTCTTTTTTGAGGTTCCACTTCTACTTGGGCCTGGAGTATTTCTTCTACTGCTTGGTCTACAGTTATTTTATTTTTTTCTAATTTATCAATTATTTCATGTGTTTTCATACTTCACCGTTTATCCTTATATCATTTATATTGTTTATTAATTTTGAATAAGATTCATTTATTTGTTTCTTTTTTTTATTATACTCTATTTGATTATACATTTCCAACCCATCATTTTTTAATCTACTCATTTTAAACCTCCTACTTTTCAAACACTATTTACCAAATCATGTATCTATTAATTTCCTTATCTTGTTTTGTTCTGCTGCTGTTTCCAAATTCTATTTTTCTGTAAACTAAAGTTCCTTCTAATAATTTTTTAATATTTTTCATTTTTCTCTCCCTTTCTATTATTTACCTTTACCAGATTACGTATGTGCTTTCTCTATAATCTCTATGACTTTCTTCTTTACTGCTTGTG
>JAWSUU010000342.1:0-1615 GCA_033549325.1 Bacillota bacterium
AGTGCTGATACAAAGGCAATGTGGGAAGAAGAAATCAAATTATATGAAGAATTAGTAGTGGAATCAGGATTAATGGCAGAATAAACATTGTGAAATAGGGATTGTCCACTATTGCAATCCCTATTTTATTAAATATATTTTTATTAGAAGGAAAGGAAGAATTTTATGAAAAAAAATACTATTATAGGTATAGCTGGATTAATAATCTCAGCAATATACGGTTATGGTATAACAGGTTTAAAAAATCCTTCAGAAGTTTTTATGGCAGGAACTACAGTTTTCCCAATTTTTATAACCATAGGAGCAGTAGTATTTTCTTTGATTATACTAATAAGAGGATTTTTGTTAGGAGATGAAGCAGAAGTACTTAAAGTTGATCTAAAAGTAATGAAAGTAATGGGTATATACACCGGAATATTTATTATTTATACTATGATATTTAATAAGTTAGGTTTTTTAATATCTACAATACTTATGCTTACTTCAATACTTTTTGTACTGAATAGAGGAAAAAAGCAGAGAATAATTAATTTAGTAATCGGAATATTATTTCCAACAATAAGTTATATACTCTTTGCAAAGATATTTACAATTTCTCTACCTAGAGGAATTTTACCATTTTAATAGAAGGAGATAGACATGAATGATTTATTAATAAATTTAGCCGGTGGTTTTGGCGTCATATTAACCATCAAAAATTTAATATGGATAGTCTTCGGTGGATTTTTAGGGACTATTATAGGAATGCTTCCAGGGTTAGGGCCAGCAACGGGTATAGCGATACTAATACCATTAACCTTTGGCATGGATCCAACAACAGCATTGTCTACAATGGTTGCAATTTACTTTGGAGCTATGTTTGGTGGTTCAAGATCATCAATACTGCTAAATACTCCAGGTGATGGCGGAGCAATTGCTGCTACTTTTGATGGATATCCTATGGCTCAGAATGGAAGAGCTGGTGAAGCGCTAGCTATGTCAGCTGTTGCTTCTATAATAGGAGGTATGATAGCAGTTGTATTTTTAGCATTACTATCACAACCGATATCAAACCTAGCTATTCAATTCGGACCTCCACAGTACACTATGTTAATGGTCTTTGCCCTAGTAGCAACTTCTACTATTTCTAGAGGGAATATGCTTAGAGGTATGCAGGCTACCTTTATTGGACTGATGGTAGCGACAGTTGGAGCAGACCACTTAACAGGAACTACTAGATTTACCATGGGCATAGCAGAGCTGTATCAAGGTATAGATTTCCTGATTTTAATAATTGGATTTTATGCAATTGGAGAAGTATATACGAATTTTGACAAGCTACTTTATGTTAAAGAATATGAAAAACACGAACAAATAGAAATAGGAAAAGTTAGTTTTACTAAAGAAGAATTCAAAGAGTGCCTTATGCCTATACTTAGATCAACACCAATAGGCTTTTTAGTAGGAGTGCTTCCAGGAGCAGGAGCTACTATAGCAACAATGGTTGCTTATTCAACAGAAAAGAAAGCCCATAAAGATCCCGATTCCTTTGGTAAAGGTAACATTATAGGTTTAGCTGTACCGGAAGCTGCAAATAATGCTGCGGCAACTGGAGCGATTATACCGATGCTTACAC
>JAWSUU010000343.1:0-1615 GCA_033549325.1 Bacillota bacterium
GTTTTTCATTACCTATTTTCTTATTTAATTTCAGTACTATTTGATTATACAGTTCTTATGGTTATAATCAATAATATAATCCCATTAAAACATTATTATAAAAAGCATAAACTTTTATTCTCAAAAAGTTTATGCTTTCATTTCTTTACTTGTATTTTAGTTCTTTAATTGGAATTTTAATTTTGATTTTTAAAGCACTTAAATAGGATAATCTCTCTGTTCTTCTTGATCTGATATCCACATGTATGTTGTGACTTCATCTAGTGTTATTTCTCTACCAAATCGTCCAATACCTGATTTCTTTTCACCACCGAAAGCTATTCCTGGTTCATCATTAACACTTTGATCATTTATGTGAACCATTCCTGTTTTCCATCCTTTTGCAAATTTAAAGCCTCTTTCTTTATTTTTCGTATGAACAGCCCCGCTTAAACCAGCTTCAGTATCGTTGGCGATTTTTAATGCATCTTCTTCATCTTTCGCTACTATTAGATTAGCAACTGGTCCAAACATCTCTTTTTTTGCCGTCCATGTTTCATTTGTTGCTTTTATTACATAAGGGTATACTAATGTTCCTTCTTTTTTCCCTTCTAAAAGAACTTCTGCTCCTTCATCTTTTGCTTTTTCTACCCATTTTAAAATACGATTTGCTTCTTTTTCGTCTATTACTGGTCCTACTAATGTATCATCTTTAGAAGGGTCTCCTACTTTTAGGTTCTTTGTTAATTCAACAAACTTTTCGGTAAACTCATCAAATATAGATTGGTCAACAATTATTCTATTGGTAGACATACAAATTTGACCGCTGTGAAAATATCGTCCAAATACTGCAGATTTTACAGCATAATCTACATCAGCATCATCTAATACTACTAGAGCATTATTTCCACCTAATTCTAGCATTGTTTTTTTAACTTCTCTTCCTGCTACTTCTCCAATTCTCTGCCCTACTGCAGTAGAACCGGTAAAAGAAATCACACTAGGAACTGGATGTTCATAAAATCCATCTCCAATTTCTGAAGATTTAGGTGTTACGACAGAAAATATACCTTTTGGTATTCCTGCTTCTTCAAAAATTTTAGCAATCAGCGTGCCACCCGCAATTGGTGTTGATGAAGATGGCTTTAAAACTACTCCATTTCCTGCTGCAAGGGCTGGAGCTACTGTTCTCATAGCTAAAAACATTGGAAAGTTAAAAGGACTAATCACACCTATCACACCTGCTGGTTTTTTAACTATGTAATTCTTTTTTCCTGGTATAATTGAAGGACTTATATTTGTCTCCATGTGAAACGGGTATCCAGCTGCTCGAGCGGTTGCTCCAATACAAGAATCTAACTCAACATGGGCTTTAATAACAGTAGAACCAGTTTCTCTTACTATTATATCTATGATTTCATCATATCGTTCCTTCATTATTTGAACTGCTTTATTCATGATTTCGTTTCTCTTATAGGCATTAGTATTGCCCCAAGATTTTTGTTTTTCTTCAGCGCCTTTGTATGCTTCATCAATATCTTCTAATGTTGCTACTTTAAAAGCTGCTATTTCTTCTCCAGAGTATGGATTATTATCTATAATTTTTTTATCTCCCGAGCCATCTTTCCATTCTCCA
>JAWSUU010000344.1:0-1600 GCA_033549325.1 Bacillota bacterium
CTTTTGCTCTGCAATCTGGTGACGGCTCTGGAAACAATTGGATAAACAAATTATACTTTGATCCTGTAGAAGGTAAATACATCTTTGACGGGGTATTGTCTGCAGGAATGATTGAAGCTTTGGAAGCAGAGTTTGATGTAACGGTCTCAAATACTGTTGTAACTGAAGCGCTGTATGCAGAAAATGGTGCTATAGCAAAGTTAACCGTAGATATGGTAGAAACATCAAATAAAGTTGATAGATATTTAAATAGCGATGCAAGTGACATGTCTTTTAAAAGAATTTACGAACAGTATGATGATTTTATCACTGCATCTGTAAAGCTTGATGATTATGGCAACCCTTTATCTGAACAATTATTAACTAGAGATAATAATCCTGTTTACTGGAAAGATGATACTCAGACTGTTACTACACTTACAGAAACAGATTACCAGGTAATGGTTTATCAATATGATGAAACTATAAAAATGAGCTTGTTTTTTGACTTCGATATAAATACAGGAGCAGCTACTCCAAAGATTAGGTTAGGTGCTGGCGATGGAGTCTATAATAATAGCGGGAAAAGTTATCTGTTTAAGGATACAAATGGTTTAAAAATTCAGTACTTCAAGCAGAACACTGAAGATATAATTGAAATAGGGCTGACTGATGACGGCTTGTATTTTTATCCCTATGCTAATGGAATCACCTTAGAGGAACTAGATATATATGATAATGGATTTAAAGTTAAATGGAAGGGAACAGATACTAAAACTTATTTAACTGATTTTGATGTGAACGGATATATCTCTTTAATAACTGAAGTTGATACAGGACAGGAAATTCCAGTAACAGTACATTCAGGTAATCTACCATAAAGGGGTGATTAAATGTCGAGTCAAGATTTTAATAATGGTTTCATAACAGGTTTAGCTATGAAAGGTATACCTTTTGGAGTAGCCCAATCTTGGCAGCCTGAAAGTATAACTAATGATGATACGGAGTCAATTAACATAGACTTTGGGAGACATATTCCAGAGGTTGAGATAGAAAGTTATATAGATGCTTTGTATTTTACTGCTACCTATATACAAGATCAATATTTAATCGAGATATTAGGGTGGGAGAGAATTAATGATACTACAATAAAATTTTTAACAACCAATTATTTTTCTTGTAATGGAGTAGTAAATATAATGTACAATACCAAGCAAGGTGATCTAGATGCTCTACCTAGTTTTGTGGTGAATTACTATCCTGATGGAGTACCCATGATATTATATAGAAAATTTGGAGTTAATTATGAAATAAGTTTAATAAGCTCGGTAGGTTTATCTTATAATATGAGCCATCAAATTAATAATAGTTTGATAACTCCTATATTAAATCCACTATCTGAAACTTTTCCTGAAGATTTAAGTATATTAACAACAGGATTAGATTATGGAATTATAGAAGGAACTATACAAACAACATTTGAATAAGGAGTAATAAAATGAAAGGTATTACAAGATTACAATTAATAGATGCCAATACAAATAAAATTGAAAAAGAAATGGTAGAAGAAAACTATTTAACTAAAGTAATAGATATAATTCATAAAAAATATTGTGAATAT
>JAWSUU010000345.1:0-1596 GCA_033549325.1 Bacillota bacterium
TAAACGAGCGCTGCATATGTATTGATCATATTATCAAGTGCCTTTTCTGGCTTTTTCTTAAATAATTGTACTAACTCGTTATCGGGAAGCAACATTTCACCTTCTTTCATATTTCGTAACCGGGTTCATTATATAAATTCGTAATTCACAGGATGTTTCTGACAAAATAGCTACTTTTTTTTAACTTTTTTCTTGCCAATGCGGAAAGCCTTATCTCAAGTCTGTAATTCCGGTAAGTTTCAACACTTAACAAAAGACTCCTGCTTCAAAAAAACAACAATAAACCGTGGAAGGTTCCACGGTTTATTATTTCTATGGTATCGGGGAGTGTTTATTTTGGCATCCAAAACTAACCTGTCTTTATATATGCTCAGCCAAGATCTCAACTTCCTCTCCCTTTACTTCCAGAAAAGCAGGTTATTCTAGCAGTTCTTCTTAAAGAATTTTGAGTATAATGTTGTACCTACAAAAGAAATTAAAGTAACTGAACACATAACTATAAGAACTATAATAAGTAAGTCGTCTGAAAATTCCGATATTGTTTCGCTTAATGTCAAGAACCTTCCGTCTGGCACTCCTTGTATAACTTTGTAATGGTCTACAAAAAGGTCAATTAAAGAAAACATATAGGAAAGAAATAACCCTATTAATGCAGAATCCCCAATAATCTGACTGTATTTTTGATTGGTTCTTAAAAACAAGTTGTAAATAGTTGAAATAATAGATATAGAGCCAATAATAATGCATATTTCTACCCACTCTATATACATAGAGTTTGTTATAAAAAGCAGAATACTGGTCAGTACAAATATAGCACCTATAACTTTTTTCATCTATATCCCCCCACGGAATATTAGGTACAGTACAATATATTCAAATTGTCCATTTATTTATCTTTTTTAAGGTAAGAACATAAAATTCACCTTCAGTATCCAGTAACGCTTCAGTAAACAGCAGTAAATTTTCCTCCTGATGTTAAAGCAGAACGAATGTTAGCCTGTTTTTCTAAGCTATTGCATCCTGCTGCGAGAAAAGTGACAATGAACCACAGTGCAAGAAGTTTAGTCTTCATCGGAATCACACTCTCCATCGAAAATAACTGGCTTTATTTCGCTTGATCTAGGCGCTGATTTATAATATCCTGAATTTGTCTGGCTTCCTCCTCAAGTCTCTGCAAAGCCATTTCATCAACTGCTTTCGACTGATCTAATTCCCTTCGAATCGCCATGCTGCTTTTTTCATCTCTAACTAGTTTATCTTTATCACCAGATGAAGTAATAATTAATACGATAGCAACTGTTATCCATAACCACCACTTTTTCTGGAGAAGTTTTCTTAGTATTCGTGTTTTCACTCACTTAAACTCCCCTCTAAATATCCATTTTCCACAACCATACCATATAATCAATTTTCTTACAACTACTCCACTGTATACCATCTAGAAACATAACTTATAGTCTAAAAAAATGTAGTCATACCAGCTGTTTCCAGAATTTAAGCTCCTCCTTTATTTTTCAACCATGATAATTGAACTTAAAATCTGTACCAACGCAAAAAAAGAAGAGCCAAAGGCCCTTCTTTGTAGAGGTCATGGCC
>JAWSUU010000346.1:0-1592 GCA_033549325.1 Bacillota bacterium
AATTTTAATACTAATACTTACCATAATAAATGGATTTTTTGCGGCTACCGAAATAGCCTTTGTCTCTTTGGATAAAAATAAACTTAGACAAAAATCAGAAGACGGTGATAAAAAATCAGAACTTCTGTTGGATATTTTAGGTAAGCCATCACGATTTTTATCAACAATACAGGTGGGAATTACATTTGCTGGTTTCTTTTCTTCTGCATCTGCAGCCGTTGGGATTTCAGGTAAGTTAGGAGCTTATTTATCAAGCATTGGGGTGCCCTTTGCTAAAAACATATCCTTTATAGGGATAACCTTATTACTTTCATACTTTGTACTTGTATTTGGAGAACTGGTACCAAAAAGGATAGCTTTGCAATCTGCGGATAAGTTTTCCAGAATTGCTGTTAAGCCAATTTCAGTAATAGCTAAAATAATGAAACCTTTTATAAGTTTGCTGTCTTTTTCTACTAATACTGTGGCAAGAATATTGGGATACAGTACAGAAGGAGTCGAAGAAGAGATAACTTTGGAAGAAATAAGATCAATAATTGAAGTAGGTGAAGAACAGGGAGTTATTGAAACAACTGAAAAGGATATGATAAACAGTATTATGTCTTTCGATAACAAATTAGGCTCAGAGGTTATGACATCAAGAACCGACACTTTCATGATTGATATTAATAGACCGATAAAAGATTTTACAAAAGAAATATTTAGCCTAAAGTATTCCAGAATACCTGTTTATGAAGAAAATAAGGATAACATAATAGGAATATTATACTTAAAGGATTTAATTCCTCACTTAAGGTCTAAGGAAATCGAAGAAATTGATATCAAAAAATTATTAAGGAAAG
Source organism: Bacillota bacterium (assembly GCA_033549325.1). Classification (GTDB taxonomy): domain Bacteria; phylum Bacillota; class Clostridia; order Tissierellales; family Dethiosulfatibacteraceae; genus UBA8670. Next base: position 843 of record JAWSUU010000346.1, read on the forward strand.
CTTATTTTATACCTGAAAGAAAAAAAATTAACCAGTTGTTCGTTGAAATGCAAAAAAGCAAAAGCCATATAGCAATCCTAATTGACCAATATGGTGGTTTCTCAGGAATTGTTACAATGGAGGATCTTTTGGAAGAAATAGTTGGAGAAATAGAGGATGAGTACGATGTAGATGGTTTTCCTGTAAAAATAATTGATAAAGATAATTATTTAGCTGAAGGGAACACTTCTATTAAAGAAATAAATAGAATTTTAAATACCGATATTGACGAACTTTCCCAAGACTATGATACTTTAAGTGGTTTTATAATTCATGAATTACAAAGATTACCAATCAAAGGAATTGATGAAGTAGTAAAACATGAAAATATAGAGTTTAAAATAAAAGAAATTGATAATAATAAAATAAAGGAAGTTTTAATCAAAAAGATTAAAAAGAATAAAGATAATTAAAATTGAAAGGTGATATTAATGAAAAGACCCCTCAAATTTAATATGAGAGAACTTGCCGGGTCCATGGGAGATTTTGGGACTCTTTTTCCACTAGCTGTAGGATACATAGCAATTAATGGAATGAATCCTACTAGTCTTTTGATTATGATAGGTATAGCAAATATAGCTACGGGGTTAATATATAGATTACCGATGCCTATAGAGCCTATGAAAGTAATAGCAATAACTGCGATAGCTCAACAGTGGGAACCTTCTCTAATATATGCAGCAGGTGTATCAACAGGGATAGTGTGGTTGG
>JAWSUU010000347.1:0-1586 GCA_033549325.1 Bacillota bacterium
ATCACTACCGCCACCAGAACTTTTTTTATATACATCTATGTCTAATTTTTTCATTATTTTTTCAACATTTTTAATGATAGTTTCATTTTCATCTATTTTATATGACTTATACAAGAATTTTTTATTTATCTTTACTTCAGCACTAGATTCTTTTGTTTCTTTTTCAACAATTTCTATCATATGATTTACTTGTTTTTCTAGCTTTTCGTTTGATAAACTTCTAGCTTCAGCTTTGAATAATGCTTTTGAATTTACTATATTAGTTTCTCCATCAGCATTAAAAGATCCTATATTGGCAGTAGTTTCTTCATCAATTCTCAATAATTTCATTTGACTAATAGCTTTCGCGGCAACATTAATGGCACTTATTCCATTCTCGGGAGCTGTTCCCGCATGAGAGGATTTTCCAATAACTTCAAAGTCTATTTTATATTGAGCTGGTGCTTGATTTATTATAGTACCAACTTTGCTTCCACTATCTATTATATATGCTTCCTTAGATTTTAATAGGTCGTAGTTTAAATTTTTAGAACCTTTTAGTCCTCCTTCTTCACTAATTGTAAATACTATTTCAATATTATTATGTTCTAATTTTTTTTCTGTGATTGTATGAATTGATTCCATAATAGCAGCTATACCAGCTTTATCATCTGCACCTAGTATCGTATCACCTTTACTTTTTATTAATCCATCTTCTATTACCGGCTCAATGCTGATACCAGGTTTAACTGTATCCATATGAGAAGAAAAAATCCTACTTTTATTTTCATTACTATTTTTTAGATAGCAGTATATGTTATTTGCATTAGACTTAGCTTTTTTTCCTGAATCATCTGTTATTACTTCCAACCCTAGATTTTTTAATTCCTCTATTAAGATTAGATAGAACTCTCTCTCATTCCCCGTTTCACTATCAATTCTTACATATTTCATGAATCTTTCAACTAATCTTTTATAATTTATCATAATTCCCTCCTAATCAATAATTTCATCTAGTTTAATAATCATTTTAAAAATCAATTTTGTTTCAGAATCACTTATATCGTATCCTGTAATTTTCTCAATTTTTTCTGTTCTTTTATATAGAGTATTTCTATGAATATATAAATCTTCAGCTGTTTTCTTCATATTAAAATCATTTTTTGATAGATATCTTAATGTTTTAATTAATTCTTCGCTATTATTACTCTCTCTCTTTATTTTATTAATTATATTTCTATATAGTTTTTTGACAATATCATTGTCGCTTATATTTGATATCATATGATATGCTAAATAATCATCATAAAAAAATATATTACTCTTTTCTTTAATTGAACCTATATTGTGAGAATAAACGGCTTCCTTATATGCATCTGGTATATATTTTAGACTTGCACACTCCTTACTTATACCAATTTTTATTTTTAAACGAGGATATTTCAAAGTGATTTTTGAAATAATATTTTTTGACAAATTCATTATTTCTTGTTTATTAAATTCTTCAATAGTAAAAATGACAACAATATTATTTATGTTGTCTATAACATATAAATCTTTAATTTTACTATTAAAAATTCTGCTAATATATTGTGTAAGTTCTTTTT
>JAWSUU010000348.1:0-1555 GCA_033549325.1 Bacillota bacterium
GGACATATTACAATTGGTTTGGGCTTAGCAAAGTGGTTATCTGAAAACACAAATTTATGGTCAGGTAGTATAAAGTTAATTTTTCAACCTGCTGAAGAAGGTGTAAAGGGAGCTAAGAGTATGGTGGCTGCAGGTATTTTAGATGACAGAGACTATTTTTTATCTGGACATATAGGAATTTTCAATGGTGAAGATACTCTTTATACCAACATTGGTGATTTTCTTTCTACATCGAAGTTTGATGTGTACTTTAAAGGAAAATCAGTTCATGCGGGGATGAGCCCCCATAATGGACGTAATGCTTTGTTGGCTGCTTCTTCATCTGCATTACAACTACATGCTATTTCTCGTCATGGTGAGGGAGTAACCCGAATTAACGTGGGTCGTATTGAGGCAGGAAGCGGAAGGAATGTCATAGCTGATGAAGGGAAGCTTGTTCTCGAAACAAGGGGAGAGACAGCAGAACTAAATGAATATATGGTAAATGAGATGTATAGAATCATCGAAGGTATGGCTAAAGTTTATGATGTACAATATGAATTCAAGAACATGGGAGCTGCTACAAAGGCTAACTCCTCTGAAGAACTTTCAAAAATAGCAGGAGTAGTCGGTAAAGATGCTGGATTTTTAGAAATAATAGAAAAAGCTAAATCCATAGGTGGAAGTGAAGATGCTAGTTTTATGATGAAGCGTGTTGAAGAACTTGGAGGTAAGTCACTTTATATGGTATTTGGGACAAAACTTGCTGCTGAACATCACAATCGGTCTTTTGATTTTGATGAGGGAATTTTAAGAAAAGCTGTCGCAGTATTTGCCGGAATCATTAAAACTTTAAGTCTTTAAAAAATAATTGTTTTACTTAATTTAGGATCTCTGTTTTTCTAATAGCTAGATGTTTAATAATAAAAGCACTGTATGATAGAATATATGAGATCCTTAAATTTGTTTAAATATGGAAGACTTAAATATTCAGGAGGATAATTTATGGAAATAAATATTGATAGATTAAAGAATAAACTGATAAAAGTAGGATCAATAGGAGAAATTCAAAACCAGGGTATTTCTAGATTAGCTTTTACAGAAGAATATGATAAAGCTAGAGAATTATTAAGAAAATATATGGAAAATATTGGTGTAAATACAGAGATTGATGGTGTTGGTAATTTAATTGGAACCTACAAAGGTTTGAATCCGGAACTTCCTTCAATAGTTATAGGATCACATTTAGATACTGTTCCTAATGGTGGACTATTTGATGGTGCTTTAGGAATATTTTCAGGGTTAGAAGTTATTGAAACGATGAAAGATAGTAATATTAAAACACAGCATAATATTAAAATAATAGCTTTTAATGCTGAAGAAGGTTCTGCTATGGGTGGAACTTTCGGAAGTAGAGCTATGATGGGTATGATAAATTTGAATAAAAATGATAATAATAAAAACCTAGAAGCTTGTGGACTAACAATTAAGGATGTTAAAAATTCAATAAAAAATATTGATGAATTTAAATATTATTTAGAACTTCACGTATCTCAAGAATCTACCCTTGAAATTG
>JAWSUU010000349.1:0-1549 GCA_033549325.1 Bacillota bacterium
GCCTTTAAAAACTTCTTTCAACCCCATACTTTCAACCCAATTAAGGGTATCTCTTGTTGCTCTCGACATAAGAGGTTTCATGTTAACAGATTCAACAGTTTTAATTACTTCATCCATCTCATGAACACGTCTTCTCGCATGAATGGCAGTTCCTGAAATTAATCTATGTACCAATTCAGATGGTGCATTGTTTTCCAGGGTTTTTTCAATGGTTTTAATAACAGTTTTATGTGAGTCAAATAAATATGCTGAAGTCATCATTTCTATAAGTAATGCTGCCATACCTTTCATGAAAACACTTCTTAACATTTTTACAGACGAAGCAGCTCCAGCACCTCCCTCTACGAAATCTAATTTCATATTAAATTTGTTCATTTCTTCATAAAACTCATTTGCACCTTCGCCGCTTAACATTATTGGAACCTTATGTTTGTGGTTAGGTATTGGTCCCATAACCGCAACATCAACAAATTTTGCTTTATAAGGTTTAATTATTTTTTCTACTTCTATTTTAGTTTCCGGAGCAGCAGCATTAATATCTGCATATAGATGTTTTTCCTTTAAATATGGTGCTATTGATTCAGCTGCTATAATTGTCTCTGAGCATACAACTGCCGAAATTATTATATCTGCTTTTTCAGCTAATTCTTTAGGATTATTTACCAATTGAGTATTAGCTTTTTTAGCTCTTTCTTTAACTTTTATGCAATCATCTTCTCGTAGTTGACATATATCATAAGCAAATATATCTACGATACCTTCCTCTCTAAATCCCGTTGCTAAATTTGATCCTGCTTCTCCAAAACCTATAAACCCTAATTTAGGTATCTTTGCTTTTTCCTTCATTGTTACCTCCACTCTATTTTTTCACTTTTGGTATCACATCTCCAGCATATGGTAAAATTAATATGGAAGGATCATCCACCCCAGCAATACTTAAAGCCTTTTCAAATGCATTTTGTAAACTATCAGAATAAATCATAAACATATCTTCTAATAATTCTTTTTCAATTCCTTCACAAACAGTAATCACCCTATAATTTGATAGAGGTCTTGCTAGCAGAAATGGTTTAGCGTGCACCTTAGGGGACCATCCATCTCTTACAAATTTGTCTACAACGTCTTGAGGACTCTTCTCTCCTTCAAACCAAGTAGGTATTTTTCCTGGTCCATCTGAGCATTCAGCTACCAGTATAATAACACCATTTTCTTTCAAAACCAGTTCGCAAGGTGCAATTGCTTTTTGACTCTGATGTAAGTTAATATCTTTTGGATAACCACCGGGACTAGTTATAACTATATCCATTTTTTCAGATACATTATATGTCCAAATTTCAGTACATTTTTCTACACCTTTTTTATGAGCTTCTTCTAAATCACCAGCAACTACATCCATTATATGCCCATGAGAATTTTCAATAACATTTACTATGAAATCAACTCCAACAAACTTTGCCCCTAAAAGCGATTGTTCGTGAAAAGTATTATTCTCTATTACCCCTAATTGAGGAGAAATAGGGAGTATCGGAAAAGAATGATGTTTCCTTAT
>JAWSUU010000350.1:0-1546 GCA_033549325.1 Bacillota bacterium
ATCAAAAGTTTTACTGGTAGATACAGACTTTAGAAAACCTATGATCCATAAAATTGCTAGAAGACCCAACGCAGATGGATTAGCAGATGTTCTTATTAACAAATCAGACTATAAAAATAGTGTTAAACCATCAAGGACTAAAAATTTAGATTTACTTTTTTCAGGACTGATACCCCCAAATCCTTCAGAATTACTAGGCTCTAAAAGTATGCTTCAGTTTATACAAGATGCTAAAAAAGATTACGATTACGTTATTTTTGATACTCCACCAGTAGCTCTAGTTACAGATGCAGCTATACTGTCAAACGAAGTGGATGGAGTAATTTTAGTTACATCCTTTGGTATGGTAGACTATGACATTGCAAAAAGAGCTGTAGAGCTTTTAAAAAATGCAAATGCAAATATCATAGGATCTGTATTAAACAAAATACCTCTATCCAAAGGTGGGTATTCTTACTACAAATATTATTCTGCATATTACGGAGAATACGAAAAGACAGGCAGAAAGAGTAGAAAGAAAAGAAGGGGTAAAAATGATTGATATACACAATCATATAATTTGGGGAGTAGATGATGGTGCTAAAACTATAGAAGACTCTATTGAGATGGCAAAAATTGCATCTGAAGATGGTATTCACAAGATAGTTGCGACGCCGCATTTTATGGAAGATTCATTCCAAGTCCATAAAGAAAAAATAATAGAAAAAATAGATACATTAAACTTGAAATTAAAAGAAGAAAATATTGATGTGGAAATTTTAAAGGGAAACGAAGCTTTCATAACTGTAGATATTTTAGAGAAAATAGAAGAAAACAAAATACTAAGTATAAACAACTCGAAATATATACTTGTGGAATTTCCATTAATGAACATACCTCAAAATTCTGAAAAAATAATCAACAACATCATGAAAAAAGGATACAGACCTGTTATAGCTCATCCCGAGAGAATAAACTCAATAGTAAATGATCCATCTATCCTTATTCCTTTTATAGAAATGGGATGCATAACCCAAATCACCAGTGGAAGTATACTAGGATTGTTTGGAGAGAAGATAAAAAAGACATCTAAAGAAATGATAACAAGAAATATGGTTTATATAATAGGTTCAGATGCTCACAATACCAGAAGCAGAAAACCTAAAATAAGCAGAGCTTACAGCAAGATATCCGAATTAACTGATGAAAAAAATGTAAAAGAGATGAAAAGAAGATCCGTCCAAATTATATTCGATAAAGACTTAGAGTATATAGAGCCGGAAGTGAAAATGAAGAAAAAATCATTTTTTTCTAAGTTCTTCAAATAACTTATAAACATCTATGTGTATTCTTAATAATAAAAATTTACACATTTATAATAAACAGTAATAGTAGATTCACAATAATTTTAAAAATTGAAAGGCGGTAAAAAATGGGTAAAAAAGTTTTAAGTTTAACTTTGGTAATGGGTTTAATATTAAGTTCCTTTAGTTTTGCGTATGGAGTTGTTAGTTATGATTATGCAGATAACTTTGCAGACAATGTATATAATGTATACGACTCTGAT
>JAWSUU010000351.1:0-1540 GCA_033549325.1 Bacillota bacterium
GTTTTATGCGAGGAATATATAAATGAATATATACCTAAATTAAATCTTACTAAAAAAAGTTCTCCTAAAATTGGCATAGCAGTACTTTTAGACAACCATTCTTTAGGTAAAAGCATAGTCTCGTCTATAGTAAGCGCATGTGGATACGAACTAAAGGATTTGGGAACAGGATTAACACCTAAATCTCTGGTAGATTTAGCAAAAAAACATAAAATAGATGTTATACTAATATCCACCTTAATGCTGCCTTCAGCTATGAAGGTAAGGGAAGTGTATAGGATGATTAAGGATGAAAATCTAAACATAAAGATAATTGTAGGAGGTGCTCCTTTCAGACTGGATGATCAGCTTTGGAAAATGGTTGGAGCAGATGCAAGAGGAAAAACAGCCTCTGATGTTATTACTTTGATAGAAGAGGTGATGTAGCGGTGTTAAATAAAGAGATGAATTCTTTTGATAGAGTGATGTCTTCCTTAAGCTTCAAAGAACCTGATAGAGTACCTTTATGCCTACTTCTTTCTTTATACGGAGCAAAAGAAATGAATGTAAGTGTTAAAGAATACTTTTCTAACTGGGAAAATGTTGTTGACATGCAGCTTAAAATGAAGAAAAAATATAAAAACGATATTATTTATACTTTTTTTTATGCGGCAATAGAAATTGAAGCTATGGGTGGAGAGGTAATATTTTCACCAGACGGTCCTCCTAATTCAGCAGAACCCATAATAAAAACTAATAAAGACATAGAAAAATTTGAAATACCAATGATTAAAGAAAATAAGCATTTAAGGAAAGTATTAAAAGCTACTAAAGAACTAAAATCAAAAGTAGGTAATGAAGTTCCTATAGTAGGTGTGGTAATGTCTCCTTTTTCTCTACCGGTTATGCAAATGGGATTTGAAAGATACCTGGATTTAATATATTTTAACCGCAATCATTTTGATATACTGATGAAAAAGAACGAAGAATTTTGTGTGCAGTGGGCAAATGCACAGCTGGAAGCAGGAGCTACAGCTATATGTTATTTCGACCCTCTTACTTCACCAAATATTATCGAACCAAATACATATTTTGAAACAGGATATAAAGTTGCTAAAAGAACTTTGGATAAAATAAATGGAGCAACAGCAACTCACTTAGCATCGGGAATAGCACTTCCTGTGATAGATGAAATAATTAGTACAGGGACACAAGTGCTGGGGTTTAGTTCTTCAGATGATTTGGATATGATAAAAAAAGCAGCAAAAGATAGAATTTGTTTACTTGGTAATTTAAATGGAATAGAAATGGTAAATTGGGACAGAGCTAAGGTTGAAAAAGAAATCAAGAAGCTTATAAAAAAAGCTGGTAAGGGTGGAGGATTACTTATATCAGACAATCACGGAGAAATACCTCTTCAGGTCCCTGAAAGTGTTCTTTTAGAAATTTCTGAAGCTGTAAGAAAATACGGCAAATATCCTCTTGAGGAGGATGGTAACAATGAGTAAACTCAATTTAATTATTTGTGAAAATTTTGTGCCTGAATTTAAAAAAATAGCAG
>JAWSUU010000352.1:0-1538 GCA_033549325.1 Bacillota bacterium
TTAATAGTACAAAAGAAAAAACAGAAAGTTCTAGTTTAAATAATGAAGGCTGTAGAATGACAGAATTTGTTGGTAAAACTAAATATGGTAAAACTATAGGTTTAGTAATTGCAAATCTTGACAAATCAATACATGATCTTATGGGAATAGATAAAATGTATAGATCTATAGGAATTGTTGGAGCGAGAACAGGAGCTGGACCGCAAATTTTTGCAGCAGATGAAGCAGTTAAAGCAACAAATTGTGAAATTTGCAAAATAGAGCTTCCTAGAGATACAGAAGGGGGAGCTGGACACGGGTCACTTATAATTTATGGAGCTGAAGATGTATCTGATGCAAGAAGAGCAGTAGAAGTAACTTTAAAAGAAGTTGAAAGGACCTTTGGAGATGTATATGCAAATGAAGCAGGACATATAGAACTTCAATATTCTGCAAGAGCCAGCTATGCATTAAATAAAGCTTTTGGAGCACCTATAGGTAAAGCTTTTGGAATTTCTGTTGGAGCACCAGCAGCTATAGGAGTTTTAATGGCAGATGAAGCAGTTAAGGCAGCAAATGTAGAAGTAATTGGATATGCTTCACCTAGTGATGGTACAAGTTTTACAAACGAAGTAATAGTATTTTTGTCAGGAGATTCAGGAGCTGTCAAACAAGCAGTAATAGGAGCAAAAGAGGCAGGACTGCCACTTCTCGAAGCATTAGGTGGAGAAGCTAAATCTGTGACTGTTCCATATATTTAATGAAAGGAAGGCAGCGATAATGAGATCAAAAAGATTTGAGGTATTAGAAAATAGACCAGTAAATCAAGATGGATTTATTGAGGATTGGGTTGAAGTTGGTCTAGTAGCTATGGACAGCAAATATGACCCAAAACCAAGCGTAAAAGTTGTAAATGGAGAAATTGTAGAACTAGATGGCAAGAAAAAAGAAGAATTTGACATGCTTGATAGTTTTATAGCAAAATACAGTATCAATACAAAAAAAGCAGAAGAAGTATGTGCTATGGACTCTGTAAAAATAGCAAGAATGCTAGTTGATATAAATATAACAAGAGACGAAGTTGTACAATATACAACAGCTATGACACCGGCAAAAGCAGCAGAAGTTGTAAGTAAATTGACAGTATTAGAAATGATGACGGCAATTAGTAAAATGAGAGCAAGGCAAACTCCATCAAATCAATGCCATGTAACTAACCTAAGAGATAATCCAGTTCAAATAGCAGCAGATGCTGCCGAAGGAGCACTTAGAGGATTTGATGAAGAAGAAACTACAGTTGGAGTTGCTAGATATGCTCCTTTTAATGCTCTAGCAGTATTAGTTGGTTCTCAAGTAGGTAGACCAGGACTTCTTACTCAGTGTGCAGTTGAAGAAGCTACAGAGTTAACACTTGGTATGAGGGGATTGACAAGTTATGCAGAGACTGTATCTGTTTATGGAACAGAGCCAGTTTTTATGGACGGAGATGACACACCTTGGTCAAAAGCATTTTTAGCCTCTGCTTATGCTTCAAGAGGATTAAAAATGAGATTTACATC
>JAWSUU010000353.1:0-1522 GCA_033549325.1 Bacillota bacterium
CTTTTCCTTTAATGTATAGATCAGCAAGAGGTGCATTTGAACAGGTAGATAAAGAACTTATTATGGCAGGACGTACTCTAGGTATGTCTGAGGAAAAAATATTTTGGAATGTAGTGATGCCAAATGCTTTGCCCGGAGTTGCATCAGGAGGTTTTCTTGCCTTTGCAAGAGGATTAGGAGAATTTGGAGCAACAGCAATGATAGCAGGTAATATAGCAAATAGAACAAGAACAATTCCTTTAGCTATTTACTCCGAGGTTGCAGCAGGCAATATAAGGGGAGCTTATTTTTATGTTATTGTTATTCTTATAATTTCTTTTGTTTTACTTTTTATAATGAACTATTTTACTTATAAAAGAAAAAAATACTAATATAGAGGTTGAAAAAAATGGCTTTATTTGTTTCTATTAAAAAAAAATTTAAAGATTTTGAATTAAACGTGAAATTCAAAACCGATGGTAAATATCTTGGGATACTAGGAGCCTCTGGAAGTGGAAAAAGCCTGACTTTAAAATGCATAGCTGGAGTTGAAATTCCTGATGAAGGACGAATTGAACTAAATGGAAAAATCCTTTTTGATTCAAAAAAGAATATTAATATAAGACCTCAGGAAAGAAAAATTGGCTATCTATTTCAAAATTATGCATTGTTTCCAAATATGACGGTAGAAAAAAATATAGGTAGCGGGATTGAACTATCAAAAGAAGATAAAAAGAGAAAAATCAGGAAACTTATAAATCTTTTTCACTTAGAAGGCATGGAAAACAAATATCCATCACAACTATCTGGTGGACAGCAACAAAGAGTAGCACTGGCAAGAATATTTGCTTATAATCCTAATATTCTAATGCTTGATGAACCTTTTTCAGCATTAGATTGTTTTCTAAAAGAACAACTTCATACTGAAATTTCAGATTTACTAAAAATATATGATGGTGAAGTATTAATGGTAAGTCATAGTAGAGATGAAATTTATAAATTTTGTGAAAATTTGGTGATTATTGAAAATGGAAAATCCATACATACAGGAAATACAAAGGAAGCTTTCAAAAATCCGAAATTCTTGACATCTGCAAGCTTAACTGGATGTAAAAATATTACTAAAATTCAAGTTTTAAATTCTCATAACATTTATGCTGTGGATTGGGGTATAAATTTAAAGATTAAAAAAGAAATACCAATGAACTCAAAATATATAGGTGTAAGAGCCCATGATATCAGGATAGTTCAAGAAAAAATCGGTGAAAATACTATATTTTGTTCAGTTGTAAAAATTGTAGAAGAGATGTATGAATTTGCTGTATTTCTCAAAGCCAATACAAATATTCCAAAAGGGAGTAAAAAAAATACTAGAATATGGATGAATATAAAGAAAGATGAATGGTCAGATATAAATTTGAAAGATGAAATATATATTAAAATCCCAGAAGAAAGTATAATGTTGTTAGAAAAATAATATAATTAAAAAAGTAATAAATTAGATATATTCGTCGAAATATTCTTTGAAAAGTTCGGAAGCTTT
>JAWSUU010000354.1:0-1520 GCA_033549325.1 Bacillota bacterium
CGGGACAACCACCAAAAGACAATATGCTAATAATTATTGAAGACAATATTATTAAATCAATTAAAGCTTTCAGCGAGAAAGATATCCCTGAAAATGCACTTTATTTTAATTTAGAAGGCAATACAATATTACCTGGACTTATAGATTCTCATGTTCACCTAGCACTCAATGGAGAAACAAGTTTTGATACTTTAATGCTTAAAGAATTAATTCCATATCAAGCGATTCGGGCTAGTGAATATGCTAGAAGGGATCTTTTTAATGGTTTTACAACTATTAGAGCAGTAGGGGATAAAGGTTTTATCGATGTAGCTTTAAGGCAGTCGATAGATAAAGGATATGTTGTTGGCCCAAGAATTGTAGCAAGTGGTCATATGCTTTCAATTACCGGTGGAAGAGATAATTTCCCTCCTGAAATATCATATGAGGATAATTTATGGACAGAATGTGATGGTCCTGATGGGGTTGCAAGAGCAACAAGACTTCAACTTAAGTATGATGTAGATTGGATTAAACTAGGAGTAACGGGAGCAGTCACGGCTGGTGGTGGATTGCCAGGTGCTCAGCAATTTACAGAAGCAGAAATAAGATCAGCTGTTGAATGCGCAAAAATGTATGGTAAAAAAGTTTCCGGTCATGCACATAGTGCAGAAGGTGTCAAGGCAGCTTTAAAAGCTGGGGTAGATTCAATAGAACATGGTCTTCTTATTGATGAAGAAGCTCTTCATATGTTTGTTAAAAAGGGAGCTTACTGGGTTCCTACTTTTATACCTATTCACAATATCCTTAAGCACGGAGTTGAAAACGGTATTCCCCAATCTATGATTGATCGAACTGTAGATGTTTCAGAAAATCATAAAGCTAAGTTTAAAAAAGCTTTAGAAATTGGCGTTAAAATAGTAATGGGTACCGATTCAGGTATGCCTTTTACATATCATGGAGAAAATGCTGCAGAAATAGAATTAATGGTTGAGAATGGCATGAGTGAAATGAATGCAATACTTTCAGCTACTAGTACAGCTTCTGAGATGTTAGGTTTAGATAAACAAATAGGAAAGATTCAAGAAGGTATGCTGGCAGACATAATTGCTGTAGAGGATGATCCTTTAGAAAATATAAATGCTTTAAAGAAAGTTAGGTTTGTTATGAAAGATGGAAGTGTCATTAAAAGTAGTTAAAATTATAAGTACTGTTTTTCTAATGATAATTGAAAAACAGTACTTATTTTTAATAAAAAGATTCCATACCTAAAACTTTTGCTTCTCTAGAATATAATGTTCCTTCAACATCTTCTCGTTTTGCCGCTCCTAGTACTAATAAATTACCAGCCGGTTCCCATTTAAGATATTTACACATACTTTGAAAATGTGTCTTTATTCCAGCCATAGCCCAATCATCTTCATCTGAGCCAGCAGATATTAAAAATGCCTTCTTTGATTTACTTCTTAATTTAGAATTAACAGCATAAAATCTATCAATTACTCTTTTTATTTGAGCTGTCATTCCAAAGTAATATAAAG
>JAWSUU010000355.1:0-336 GCA_033549325.1 Bacillota bacterium
CTATTACCTATAGGTATTCCTTATCTAATGGGAAGAACTGACCTTGTAATACCATTATTAATAGGAGTAGGTGCAGCAGTGGTAACAGATGCAACAATTTTGTATTTTAGTTTTGATACTGAAGCTTTTCCTGCAGAAGCAGCATGGCCTCCAGGTATTGCAGCGGCACAAACAATATTAGCAGCAGCAGAAAAAGGTAAAAAAGCAATGTTGCTTATATATGGTATAATAGGTGGAGTAGCAGGTAAGATGTTTGGTATTCCTACAGATGTTTTTGGTGTAACATGGATAGGAAACTTTTTTGCTCTTCTAGCTTTTGGAGTAGGATTAGTAGTA
>JAWSUU010000355.1:346-1447 GCA_033549325.1 Bacillota bacterium
GATGGTTTGGAGTTGATCTAGATGCTATGTATCTGCCCCATGGAGTCATGATAGGCGCTGGACTAGTAGCATTAATTCAAATTATAAAAATGCTAATAAAAAAAGATCAACAAACCGATGATAATGAAATTGCACCTAAAGGATTTACGAGGTCCCTTGCTCAAATGAGAAGAGGAATGGGAAGAGGTTATTTAGTATATTTAGCAATTGCAATATTTATTGCCATAGTAAGTGGAATAATTACGGAAATGTCTGTACCTATGTTAATAGGATGGTGTATTTTTGCTGCATTTGCAGCTATTGCATCTGAATTAATAGTTGGTATTTCGGCAATGCATTCTGGTTGGTTTCCAGCTTTTGCAACTGCATTAATATTTTTAGTTATAGGAATGCTTTTTGGTTTTCCACCTATCGCATTGGCTATGTTAGTAGGATTTGCAGCATCAACAGGACCTGCATTTGCAGATATGGCATATGACTTAAAAGCTGGATGGATATTAAGAGGTGAAGGGGAAGATCCAGAATTTGAAAAAAAAGGTAGAAAACAACAATATATAGCAGAACTTATAAGTTTCATGGTTGCAATTGGTGTTGTATTCTTTGCTCATGAATTTTACTTTGAACAAGATTTGTTCCCACCTGTAGTTAGAGTTTATGTAACAACGATTGGAGCTGGTTCAAGTTTTGAAGTAGCTAGAAACTTGTTGATTTGGGCTATACCAGGAGCGATAATTCAATTCGCTGGAGGACCTAGCAAACAGCTAGGAGTATTGTTTGCAACAGGACTGTTAATTAACTACCCAATAGCTGGAGTTACTGTATTAGTGGGATTAACAATAAGACTAGTTGTTTTGAAAAAATGGAAAGAAGAAGGACAAAGTGCACTATACGTATTAGGAGCAGGATTCATTGCTGGTGCGGCAGTTTATAGTTTCTTCACTTCAACTTTAAAACTAGGCAAAAATTAATTAGTATTTAAAAGCCTCCTTTATCATAGGAGGCTTTTTTTAAACTAACATTATGATATAATAACATAAAAGGAGTTAAGTATGAAAGTCAGAGAATTACTATCTATTAATAAAGAAGCAAAAAGGTTAAAAG
>JAWSUU010000356.1:0-1440 GCA_033549325.1 Bacillota bacterium
TCATTTTGAGTATAAAGTACTCTTTCTCTTCCTTCTATATTTATATTAAACTTATATATAGTATTACCTTCTCTATTTTCAGTTTCTTCTATATTTAATATAGGGGCATATATAAAGTTTTCAAACTCAGTCTTTAATCCTTCTTCAAGAATAAATATATCCACAGAGTTATTTACAGCACTAGTTATTATCTTTCCTGAAACTATTTCTGAAAGATCTCTACTTGAGATGGTTTTCCAGGTTCCTCCATCCTGGTGGTAGATAATAGAATTTGAATTTAGATATCTGTTCAAGTCATCAAATTCACCGTTGTTTTCGTTGTAAGTGCCGGAGAAATCTTGGGTCTCTTTTTTAATAATTTCTTCAATGGTGCCGCCACCATTGATGCTGTATTTGACTATATCTCCTCTCCTTAGGTTTATGGAGTAAGTAGTAAAGTTAAACTCATTTATATCTATAACTAAATCACTGTCATAAGGTATGCCGTAGGTAGCCTGACTTCCACCTTTTATTAAAAGAGTAACTCTCGGTAGTGATGCATGGTTACCATCTTCAGTATATAGTACCAATCCGTAGGTATTCGGTTCTAATAAATATTGAAGGTAATCGTATTTTACTACATTTCCTTCTCCATCAAGATATGCTCTTACATAGTATCCAGGACCGAATTTGTCCGATGGTTGGTAGTACTCACTGTGATTGTATCTGGTTCCATTTATACTACCAAAGCCACTTCTATCATTATTAGTTGAAGTTGATCTAAGAGTACCTTCTACTGAGTTTCGTACTACTTCTATACCTAGGTGGTTTCTGTTGTTTGGAGTTCTGTCGCTTTCATAAAAATATAGAAAGTCATTTGCTCTAACATCAAAAATACTATCTACATCTCCATATACTTCTACCTTTCCTAAGTCAGCCTGTCCGTCTGTGGTTGGGATATTTATACCGTTGTATGTAATACTTCCTTCATTATATGTTGAAGCAACTAATAGTGTATTTGTGACTTTTTCACCTATTATTCCTCTAACTTTTAAGGTATTTCT
Source organism: Bacillota bacterium (assembly GCA_033549325.1). GTDB lineage: Bacteria > Bacillota > Clostridia > Tissierellales > Dethiosulfatibacteraceae > UBA8670. Next base: position 1,044 of record JAWSUU010000356.1, read on the forward strand.
TTCTTCTTCCTGGTATACTACCTTTACTTCTGCATCCTGCAGTGAAGTGTATCTTCCTCTGTCCTTGTTGAATATAATTTCTGCATCTGATATTTCAAAAGGTTTAGTATTTCCACCATCATCTTTTACAAATATGAGTCTGCTGGATAATGATGTAACTGTACCTTGGTACTCTTTTGTGTTTAAATTTCCTATGTATACTATTCTTCCTTCTTTATTATAGTACAAGTCTCCATTGTGGAATTTATACTCTTCAAGGTCTATATTTGAATTTTCTTGATTATCTTGTATGAATTCTTCATTTATATCTATATCTTCCTCTACTGTTCCTATATTATCAAATAGAGTTTCTTCTAATTCTACAGGATACCCGTCACTATTTATTCTGACTTGATAG
>JAWSUU010000357.1:0-1436 GCA_033549325.1 Bacillota bacterium
TCGTTATCGCTGTTCCTATTACGCAAGATAGTCCTGACCAAAGTCAGAACTGGTGCGACTGCCTGTCGCACAAAAAGGGCAGTCAACTTTTTGACTACCCCAAAATCGGGTGGTTCTATATTAATTTCCTCCGCCTCCGGAAGAACCTTGTCCACTATTACCTTTTCCTGGTTTATTTGAATCACCTTCGTTACCTTGATTTCCTGAATTATCTTTATCCTCTTCTCCTTTATCATCATTATTTTGTTCTTTTTCTTTTTCCTGTCCAGGAGGATTTGCATGATCAGGAGGTCCTACATCTTCAGGTTTTCCATTTCCATTTTTTTCTTTTTCTGAATTTTTAAGCATTTTTGCTAATTCTCTAACTTCCTCTACATCTTGGAATTCTTCTTCAGGCACATTTCTTTCTGTAAGTTTTTCTTTCAGACCTTCTACTGCAGGGTTGTCCTTTTTATCTCTAATATCAGAATATTTATTTTGCTCCATATTCATTAGAGTTAAATCTGCTCCAGAGTTTTGAGTTTTTTCCTTTACCTTATATTCAAGTTTTGAATTCAACTCTCCATCTTTACTAGTATAGGCAATTACTACATAGTTTTCTTCTGTTTTACTCATATAGCCACCTGCATCTGCTTCTGCAATCAAATACTCAACTGCATCTTCTACCTTCATACCATTTATTCTTTTGTTTTCATTTAATAATTTTATTCCGTCTGCATTTAATCCTTCAGCTTTTATTACACTATATAATCGATTGTATCCTAATTCTACCGAAGGATTTATGGATACTTCTGCATATCCGTAAGGTATCATCAACATATTAAAAGCAAGGATGCCAACTAAGATAAATACAGCTGCTGCTGCTGAGAATGATCTGTAATTGAAGGATGATATTCCAACTTCAATTTCTTCTCCCACCTTATAGCTTTTGTTAAATTTTTTGCTCATGTAATCACCTTTGTCAGTGAGAATTGTGTATGATTTTCCTTTTTTTTCTAATATTACCCCTTTCATATCTCCCTACCTCCTTTTAATATATTCTGATAACATTTCATAATTTCCTTTATATAAAATTATCAATGATATTATGTATTTTCTTCCTCTGTCCAATTGTTTTCTATTTATTTTAAGATTCTCTGATATTTTTTTTGCAGGTAATCTCTGGGTTTCAATAAAGTCTTTATATAAATTATCATCTTTTATTATGTATTCTGCAGAATTATAATACATTTCCTTTAATTTTTTCTTTCTTGGAGATAAATTTTCAAGTTCTTTTAGAGTAATATCAAAATCTTTTAACTCTTTTATGAATTCTTTTATCTCTTCTCTTCTTAATTTAGCTTCCTCTTCAAGGAAATATTTTTCAACTGAATGTTCTATTTCTATCTTACTTAATTTGTTTTTATATTCCTTGTCTTCAAATATCGGTTTAACTT
>JAWSUU010000358.1:0-1425 GCA_033549325.1 Bacillota bacterium
ATCCTCCATTATTATTTTGGAGATATTATCTCATAGATGTTACTACTTGAAAATGTGGGTTGGATTTGACGCTTACAGAAATAGGATATTGTCCAAATTGTACGTTTTATCGCAAAGCCTCATCAAAAAACTATTTAAGAAGTGATAATACATACAGACGAAGGATCAAAGATGATTGCACACATTTAGCTCAAGTCGTAAAACGAGTTCGTATTCAAAAAGGTAATTCTGAAGATATACTCCAAGCAATATTAAGGCTTCAAAATAGTTCTTATAGCTATCAACAATATTACGAAGAAAAAATACTAAAAGAAAAGGAGAAGGAGAATGGGACGAAAAGCAAAAATTGAATCTAGCAAACTTATCAGTCTAATAGATCAATTCTATGCAGAAAGATGTTTTGATGATAATGAACTATTAAAAATACCAGAAATAGGAAAATATATACGGTCAAAGGGTTATGATGTAGCTGATTATATAATAAGACGTAATTTGGAAGCTAAAAGACATATTAAAGAACTTAAGGAAGATACAGAAGAAGCCCATATGTATACTGTTACTGTGTATAGAGATATAGATATGGATTCTTTTTTAATGAAGAATAATACAAAAGAAAAACTAAAAAAAGCTATAATTGAAAGAGAAAACTATTATCGTAAAGTTACGAATTCAGCATCGTATAGCTTTAAAGAAAATAAACAGTTGAAGTGTCAAATTAATGAACTTAAGAATCAAATATCTGAGATTAAAAAAGAACTTAAAATGATTGTAAATAGTGAATCTAATTTAGAAAACGATAACAAAAGATATAGTGATGAAAACCAAAATTTACGAGATATTATAAATACATATGTCTATCCTGAAATAGCTAATCAATTACTTAAAGAAAATGGGTTAGTAAAAAATAATTCTGATATTGTTGATTCTGAAATAATAAAAAAAGAAATATTTAATTCTGAATCTGATGTAAATAAAATAAAAAACAAAATAATCAAAGGACTGTTTGATTCTATTTAGAGGTTATATGAAAAAAATAAAAGTAAACTTAAGAAAATTAAATCCAGAAGCTGCTAAGATGTGGTGTTATGAACTAAATGGTAAGCTTACACCAGATACTGTAGCTGGGAGATCTGATAAAGAAGTATATTTTAGATGTTTAGATAATCCTAAACATTTGTTTACTAAAAGGATATCCAAAATGACAGCTGATGATGGTCGTTCAGTTGGTTGTGTATATTGTGGTCCTAATGCAAAGAAAACTTTTCCTGGCGAAACAGATTTTCTTACAAAATGCAAAGAAGCGAGAGATATGTGGGATTATGAATTAAATAAAAACCTTAATTCTAACAATATTTTTTTTCAATCAAATAAATCAGCATATTTTAAATGTAAAAAAGGGCATATTACTTATAGGAAAATAAAAGC
>JAWSUU010000359.1:0-1423 GCA_033549325.1 Bacillota bacterium
GAGCCGTATACGAGACCCGTATGTACGGTTCAATGAGAGGGAAGTAATACTTGCTATTATTTCTCTACTCTATTTTCCCTCACTTCATTTATTTCACCGCATGTCATTTTACCTTCTGGACAAGGTCCTTTCAAACATCTTGGTCCAATATTTTTAAATAAATTAGGAGCTACATTTTTTGCTTCTTTTAACATTTTGTCCGCTAAGTCTCTTATCTCCCATTGGGCTCTATTACAGCATCTTAAATTAAAGAAGTGAATTAGTGATCTTGCATTCATAGTTATCATTATTTTCGTTTCACAGGAATTTGGCAATATATATCTGGCATCTTCTATTGATTTTTTTACAGCTAATTTTTTTGCTTCTTTTTCACTATTATTTTCTTTAAAATTTAAAAAATGATTTTCAAATAGAATTTCTACCAATTCATCATATATTTCCTGATCTTTTTCCATTTGTTTTATGAAAATATTTCTTGCTTTGTCAATTTTAGCTATTTCCGGCGGTATAACATAGTGAAACTGACCTTCCTGTACATATCTTTGTGATCTTTGACTGTAGCTTGCAATTCTATGTCTTACTAACTGATGGGTTAAAACCCTGCTGACACCTTCAACCGAAAAGCTGAAAGATACGTGTTCTATAGGAGATTCATGTCCTAGATCCATCAAAAAATCTAAAAATTTCTTTGCTTTACCTTCATTAAGGTCTTCCATAATCTTTTCTCCTGAAACATCTGAATAACAAAGCTTTGCAGCGGCAGAAATAAGTTTTTCCGGTTCAGGAGTGTAGCTTAACAATTTAACATTTAATTTTGTTTCCATCTTTTCCTCCAATTTTATCTTTATTATATAATATGACATTATGATTTCATTATCAATATATTAATTTTTTCACAAAGTATTGAAATTGTATAATTATGGTGTTATTATAACATGAGAGAGGTTATCATATGGGTAGATATAAAAAAGGATTGAAAACTAAAAATAAAATAATTCAAGCATCAAAGTCGTTATTCTATTTCAACGGATATAGAAAAACTACTGTTCAAGGTATTGCTGATTTAGCTGATGTAAATCTTGGTCTAATTTCATATTACTTTAAAAGCAAGGATAATATAGCTAAATCTATTTTTATTGGATTTTTAAAAGAAATTGAACTAGAAGTTAGAAAAACTTATCCAGATAATGAAGATGATGTTTTGCCGTTGTATATGGTTAAAGAAAGAATTTTTTTTGAAATAATATTAAATAATGATAATTATCAAAGATTTTATAGGGAAATTATTAATAGCAATATGGTTTTTACTCTTTTAGAAGATTATGTTGAAAAAAATTATAACTCTATAAATGACAAGGTTAATAGAATTAATAACAAAAATTTAATTACTGCATATTCCGCTTTGGAAACCGGCGGAAGATAT
>JAWSUU010000360.1:0-1419 GCA_033549325.1 Bacillota bacterium
GTTTCCTTATAATTTCAATTTTTATTTATATATTATCTTATCATTTATTTACTATGTTTTTAATAGAAGTTATTAAATTTAGATTAATAAATACGATTTTTATTTATAAATATTCGATGATGTTATAAAATACATAAGTGAAATTATATTTATAAATAGCAGGTGTTAAAAATGGAATATTTGAATAAAATTATTCAACCTTACAAAGGATTGAGAAGAGAGGTTTATATACTTTTTATCTCTAGATTTGTTAATGCTATAGGTGCTTTAATTTTTCCTTTTATGACTTTGATTTTAAGAGAAAAAATAGGCTTACCAGAATCTGAAGTCGGATTGTATACTGCTTTGGGAGGTTTACTTTATGCTCCTGCCAGTCTTTTAGGTGGAAATTTAGCAGATAAATTCGGCAGAAAAAAACTACTTCTTATTTTTCAAACCTTAGGCATGTTTAGTTATGTAATATGCTATTTCATGGAACCTTCTATTGAAATGGTATATGTACTAATAAGTGCCAGCGTGTTTTTTGGTATTGCCGGTCCTTCCCACGATGCTATGGTCGGAGATATTACAACCGATGAAGATCGGGAAGGAGCATATTCCTTGTTGTATTTAGGTTTTAATTTAGGTTTTGCTTTCGCCATGATTTTTGCTGGGAGACTCTTTGCAAATCATCTGAATCTTATGTTTTTAATTGATGCCATTACTGCATTTATATCATTAGCATTAATCGCTATATTTATAAAAGAAACTTATGATCCTTCTAAGAAAGAAGAAACTATTGTTGAAAAAGCTACGAGAAATGAAATGGAAGCGGCCTTTGAAGGTTCTATAATAAAAGTTCTCTTAAGTAGACCTGTATTAATTTACTTTGCATTAGGTATATTTGGGTACAGATTCGTTTACAGCCAGTGGTCTTTTCTCATGCCTATGCATGCTACCAATAACTTCGGCATTGAAGCAGGATCTCTTGTATATGGTAATATTGCTTCTTTAAATGCATTTACAGTGGTATTCTTTACACCTGTCCTAACAAGTATGTTTGCTAGATTTAGCAACTTAAAAAGAGTAGTGTTTTCAGGATTTTTATTTGCATTAGGATTCGGAATTTTAGGCTTTATATCTTTTAAATGGGTGTTTTATCTTTCAGTTTTTATTTTTACTTTAGGTGAAATATTAGAAGCTATTTCAGTAATGCCTTTTATTATGAACCATACGCCTTCTTCTCACAGAGGAAGAATGAGTTCAGTTTTACCTATTATTATGGGAGCCGGCTTTAGTGTCGGTCCTTTAGTGATGGGATACGTACTGGAATACACCAGTTTCGAATTTTCTTGGAAGGTTGCAGCTGCAATTGTTTTAATTGCTTCTTTTGCAATGATTTTTTTAGAAAAAATCGATAGAAAAAAAACGGATAAACTT
>JAWSUU010000361.1:0-1419 GCA_033549325.1 Bacillota bacterium
ATCTAAAACTCTATGACTTAGATCAACATTTTTTTCATCAATATATGATATAAAATAGTTTTTAAGAAATGTATAGGATATTGTATTGTTAAGGGCTATCTCTATTTTAGATGGTTCAAAATAGTACTTTTCTTTCATTTCAAATTCACCTTATATAACAAAGGGTATAAACATTTTTGTTTTTTCCCTATAACTAACGTACTCTTCACCGAACTCTTCCACCATATCTTTTTCTTCTTTTTTTGCTAACTTATAATAAATGTAGATAATTATAGGCCACATTATCAGCATAAATAGTGTTGCCCATTCACACATCATACCTATTGTAATAAGAATAAAGCCTGTATATTGAGGATGTCTTATATATTTGTATACACCTGATTTTACTACTACACCATTTCCAGTATCTCTCTTCCAATATTTGTGATAGATATTATACCATCCGTTAATTATTAAAAACAATGCTGTTGTTGATAGTACTATGTTTATATACATACCTGTATAACCTATGTAACTATTTAATGTGTGACCCCATAAAATGCCATCTGGTAGTTTCTTACCTATAACCATAGATATTAAATACATACTCATTGGAATGCCGTGCATTTCTATAGCAAAGGCAAGGACAAAGGCTGCATAAGCTGTAGCTGGTTTTCTGTTCATTTTTTTGTTCCTCCTAAGTTTTTTATTTAATATTATGTTATATCGATAAAAGAAATTATGTACCTAACTAAAGTTAGGTTTATGTATATTATTTTTTTAAAAGGGTAAAATCTATATATAAATTTAAGGAGGTATAAAAATGACAAAAAATAAAGAATTTTTTAATAAAGGAGATAATGCTCCAGATTTTGAACTTCTAGGAAACGATGAAAATAAATATAAACTATCTGACTATAAAGGTGATAAAGGAGTGGTATTGTTTTTCTATCCTAAAGATAATACTCCAGGATGTACTACAGAATCTTGTGAATTTAAAGAAATATACGATGAAATTAGAAAACTTGGATATGAAGTATTTGGAATAAGTAGAGATGGAATAGAATCCCATAAAAAGTTTAGTGAAGAATATGAATTTCCATACATAATATTAAGTGATGAAGATAAAAAGATTCACGAAGCTTATGACGTATGGAGAGAAAAGAATATGTACGGTAAAAAGACTATGGGAGTCGAGAGATCAACCTTTATTATTGATAAGGAAGGAAAAGTTCAAAAAGAATTTAGAAATGTAAGAGCAAAAGGACATGCCTTAAAAGTCTATAATTATATTAAGGATGAGATGTAATAATCATTCTTTAATTAATTATATATCATTACAAAAAGGAAAGAGCCGAGAGGTCAATGTCATTAAGTTAACTATTTTATGACAAATAGAATTATAGTCAATTGAAAGTCTATGTGCTTTCAATTGACTAT
>JAWSUU010000362.1:0-1418 GCA_033549325.1 Bacillota bacterium
TAATTATCGCCGGTATATCAACCCTAATATTTACAGTAGAAGCCATAAGAGTAAGAGTATTTAACTTCTTTATAGAAAGAAATGAAAGATACACAGAAATAAGAGTAGAAGAAGAGAATGATATAAAAACACCTAAACTCAATTGGGAAAACTACTATCAACCAACCTACATGCCGGAAGGGTACTACTTTGAAAGTGCAGAAGATGGAGGTTTAATAAAGATACTTAATTATAATGATGGTAAAAACCAGATAATAATAACACAAACAAACAATTCTGCAGGTATTCAAATAGATACAGAAGATGCAAAAACAGAAAAAATTAACATAAATGGAAATGAAGGATTTTTAATAATAAAAGAGGATAGGAGTATTATCTTTTGGCATAATGAAGAGAAAAGCTTTACTATAACCGGAAACATAAAAAAAGAAGAAATAATAAAAATTGCAGAAAGCATAGAAAAAAATAAAAAATAATTTAAAAAAAGTGTAACAGATTACCTCCTTAAATTGTTATATATAGTGAAGGTCAATTTAAGTAGGTGGATACAAGACGACTTTTAATCATGGAGGTAAGTATGAAAAAAATGAATCTAATAACATTAAGTGTAACAATAATATTAGTAATTTTGGTTGGATGTACTCAAGATATTGTAGTTGAAAAAGACAATTTATTTTCAGAAGGACTTGTTGCAGTATCAGATTTAGGGGAAGTCAACTATATGAATCCAGAAGGAGAAGTAGTAATAAAAACCGACTATGCAAATGCTTTTAATTTTTCAGAAGGACTTGCTCTAGTTCAAAAAAATAATAAGTGGGGATTTATAGACACAGAAGGCAAGGTAGTAATAGAACCTAAATACGAAAATGCAAAAAGCTTCTCAGAAAATCTAGCAGCAATAGAAATAGATGAAAAATGGGGTTTTATAGATAAAGACGGCAAAATAGTAATTGAGCCAAAATTTGACTCAACCTTTAGCTTTAAAGATAATATTACAGCTGTACAAATAGAAGATAAATGGGGATATATAAACTCAGACGGGGAAAAATTTATAGATGAAAAATACAATAGAGCATTTATTTTTTCAGAAGGACTTGCTCTAGTTCAAAAAAATGATAAATGGGGATATATAGACAAAGAAGGCAAGGAAATAATAGAGCCTAAATATAAAAAAGCTAAAAGTTTCTCAGAAGAATTAGCTGCGGTAGAAGTAGACGGTAAATGGGGATTTATAGATAAAGACGGTAATGAAATAATAAATCCGAATTACAATAATGCAGGAAGTTTTTCAGAAGCTTTAGCAGCAGTAGAGATAGATGGAAAGTGGGGATATATAAATAAAAATGGAGATATTGAAATAGAAAGTAAATACAGTGATGCCAATATATTTTCGAAAGGACTGGCTGCTGTATCAAATG
>JAWSUU010000363.1:0-1399 GCA_033549325.1 Bacillota bacterium
GCTTTCCTGATTACTTTCCTACTTCTGGTAGAATAAGTTCTACTTTTGGTTATAGAAGAAACCCTTTTTCATACTCATGGGAATTTCACCATGGTATAGATATCGCTAATGAACTGGGAACTGAAATATATTCTGCCGGAGATGGTCAAGTAATCCTTGTTGATTATGATTATTTATTTGGTAAATATATATTAATTGATCATGGATATGGTATAATGACAAAATACGCTCATCTGTATAAAACTAATGTAGAACCAGGAGATCATATAAAAAAAGAAGACCTTATAGGGCATATGGGTTATACAGGTCAATCTACAGGTCCTCACCTTCATTATGAAATAATTATAAATAATGAAGCTGTAGACCCTTTAAAAATAAAAAATTATTATGAATAGGAGTATTTATGTTTGGAAAATCTAAGAACACAAAAGATGAAGAAAATTTAAAAAATATTGATACTTTAGTAAGTAGTAGTGTAGAAATTAAAGGAGATATAAAATCAGAAAAAACTTTAAGACTTGATTGCTATGTTAAAGGAGACATTACAGGAAAAGGAATTGTTGTAGGAGAAACAGGAAAAATATTTGGTAATATAGTTTGTGAAGATATAATTATATCTGGTAGAGTAGAAGGTAATATAAATAGCAGTGGTAAACTCCAGATTACTAGTACAGGTGAACAAGTTGGAGATATAGAAGTTGATTCTCTTGTAATTGAAGATGGAGGAAAACTAAGTGGGATATGCAAGATGAAAAATTCTGAAGAAAATATCAATCAGGTTTAATTTATATTTCCTTAAGTATATATGCAGAAGTTATCACACACAAGTTTTTAGAATAAAAGTATATTTATTATTTTTGTGAATAAATTGTCACAATACAGTTTAAAAATGTTAAGGTTTCGTAATATTTAGGAGAGTATATATGTTTGAACCTATAAAAAATAAAAAAATTCATCAACAAGTAAGTGAAGAAATACAAAAAATGATACTAAGCGGTGAACTTAAGCTTGGGGATAAACTTCCTGCCGAAAGAAAAATGGCAGAAATGCTTAATGTAAGCCGAACTTCAATAAGAGAAGCATTACGTTCTTTAGAAATTATAGGAATTATTGAAAGCCGACAAGGGGAAGGAAATTTTATCTCAGAAAACTTCGACCAAGTTGGTTTAGAACCTATGTCTTTAATTTTCACATTAAAAAACGGTAAATTTAAAGATATACTGGAGATAAGAAATATTATAGAGATTGAAGCTGCAGGTCTTACTGCCGAAAGGATTACGGAAGAAAGAAAAGAAGTATTAATAGATTTACTGACTGATCTTATTAATGCTGAATCAGAGGCAGAAAAAGTTGCAATAGACAAATCCATACACTATAAAATAGCAGAATATACAAATAA
>JAWSUU010000364.1:0-1398 GCA_033549325.1 Bacillota bacterium
GGCTCCTTATTTATATTACCTAAGTTATTCACAAATTTAAATATTTCTTCTTTTACTTTATTATGTAAAAGTCCTAAACAAGCATTGTCTAAATATACAATATCTTTCATTAACTCACCTCATTACAATTGATTTTAAATCCTTTTGTACTATATCACATTTTTATATATTGTCCCATTTTTCATAACGAATATGCAGTTTTTCATATGAGAAATATCATCAATAGGATTTTTTTCAATAGCTATAATATCTGCAAACTTACCTGGTTCAATTGTACCAACCTTATCTTCCCAATTTAGCAACTCTGAATTATTTTTTGTTGCAGATAGTAAAGCTTCTTCTTCCGTTAGCCCACTTTCTACTAATAATTTGAATTCTTCCCATTGAGAACCATGTGAGATATATGGTATAGCCGCATCACTACCAAAGCATATTTTTACATTATTTTCCTTATATAGCATTATTGTATCTTTAATATTTTCAATATTCATCTCTGATTTTTCTGTATCTATTCCATTTAGTAAATTTCGTTTTGGTCTCATCGTCACAGCCATTAAAGTTGGCACTACAAAAGTATTATTATCTTTCATCATCATTGCAACTTCTTCATTAATATTAGTTCCATGTTCAATTGAAGTTATTCCAGCTTTCACAGCATTTATGACAGATTCTATTCCGGAAGCATGAGCCGCAACAGTTGAATTATGAGATTTTGCAATTGAAACAGCTACTGACATCTCATCATAAGTCATATCCATAAACCCATCGCTATTTGTTACCATTAATTTTATAGCATCTGCTCCATATTTAAAATTCTCTCTAACAGCTTTTAAAACTTCTGAAACTCCATTTACTATTCTTCCATGAGGATGATTTCCTTCAATTCCTTTAAAGCATTTTGAATCAGATGAACCCCCAGGTGGAGAAATAGACCAACCAGAAACTAACATTCTAGGACCCCAGTATTGATTTTTATTAATAGCATTTCTTACTGCCACATCACTAAATCCAACAGATCCGACATCTCTTAAACTTGTATATCCTGCCATCAAATCATCTTGAACATACTTCATACTATTAAGTGTTATTTCTGAAGGACTTTGATATAGAAATAATCTATCAGAATCTAATTCACCATTCATGTTTATATGAACGTGAGCATCGATTAATCCTGGCATAACAAAGTTGCTAGATAAGTCAATCACTTCATATTCTTTTATATTATTAATTTCTTTTATATTAATAATATTTCGAATAATATTATTATTAATAATTATGGCTTTATTACTTTCTATTTTTTTAGATTTTGCAGTAAATAAATTACCACACAAAATTATCTTTTTCACTTAAATTCCTCTCTTTTATTTCGATAAACTAAGATTCTATCAAATTATTAAC
>JAWSUU010000365.1:0-1386 GCA_033549325.1 Bacillota bacterium
AGTTTAAGTTGTGCTTTTTTTACTGATTCTATTGCTTTTATTTGAAATTATCTCTTGACATATTACCAGATTGCTTTCTTTTGATATTAAGTATTTTATATTTTTTAGTGATAATAAGCAACCAACTCTACTTTTAGATTTAGCAACTAATAGTTGCAATATTGGTATTTCAGATTTTCTGCTCTTTTCTATTTTTTATTTTTTACTCCTATTTCAATGGTGTAAAGTCTTCTAATATATATATTAATATTATTTGCTCCGGTTGTGCTTTATTATAAATATTTTTTTGATATAATGGTAATTATTAACCAGTATAATTGTTGGATTAAAAGAAGGAGTATTTTATGGAAAAAATCTTCAATCCTATTATTTTTCAGGGAAATCTAAACAGAGAAAATTATTTTGAAGGATGGTATTTTAAGCAGGTTCACTCAAGAAGTGAAAAAACTTATGCATTTATACCTGGTATTAGTTTAAATAAAAAAGAAAAGCACTGTTTCATACAAGTCATAATTTCTCCATCAATGGAAACCTATTACTTTAAGTTTCCTTTAGAATTATTTAATTACACAGAAAATCCTTTTAAAATAATGATTGCTAATAATACTTTCAGTAAAACAGGCATTGATATTGATATAGATGATAAAAATTTTTACATAAAAGGTAAACTTGATTATGGTGAATTTCAGAAAATCGAAAAGAGTTTGTTAGTGCCTAATATCATGGGATATTTTGCTTATATACCTAAAATGGAATGCAATCACGGGGTAACCAGTATGAACCATAGTGTAGATGGATTTCTAAAAATTAATGATGAGACATTAATTTTTGAAGAAGATAAAGGATACATTGAAAAGGATTGGGGAATTTCTTTTCCAGAAAAATACATATGGATGCAGGGTAATCACTTTGCAAATACAAATGATAGTTTTATGTGCAGCATAGCAAAGATACCTTTTTTAGGATCTAGTTTTATGGGAATTATTGCAAATCTTCATTTTAGAGATGCTGAGTATAGATTTGGAACATATAAAAGGACTAAATTAAAAAAATTAATTATTGAAGAAAAAGAAATATCCTTTAACCTTGTAAATAAGGATTATTCTCTTAAAGTTAAAGGTATTGTTGAAAAATCCGGTATATTAAAATCTCCCCGTAATGGGGAGATGTCTCAAACAATAAAAGAAGGTCTTGGTGGAATAATTAAATTAGATCTTTTTCATAAAGGCAATATTTATCATATTGAAAGCAATCACTGCGGCATTGAAATAGTTAATATGAATTAACTAGAAAAATAATCTTCCTTCCTCCAATTGATTGTTTTTAATATTTTTTAATCAAAATCCCTAATATCCTCTTCTTCTATTGGCGAAGAAAAACTATATG
>JAWSUU010000366.1:0-1368 GCA_033549325.1 Bacillota bacterium
AAATACCGGAAAAAATTGTAGAAAAGTTGCTTGCAGCAATTCCATTAGGAAGAAAGGGCGAGCCTGAAGAAGTAGCAGCAGCTGTAGCTTATCTAGCAAGTGAAGAAGCTGGATTTGTAACAGGTACTACACTAAACATTAATGGTGGATCATACGTAGTATAGATTTGATTTAAAAGTCCCGGTAAAATTTTAGTATTAGTTTTATCGGGATTTTATATTAAGTAGGAGGATGTTATGCCTAAGTTTATTGATGTTAAAGATTTATATAAATACATAAAGGATGAAGCTGTCATATACACTACTTCTTTTGGATTAGTCGGGATGCCTGAAGAATCTGCAATTTCTTTGGAAAAACATTTTTTAGAACATAATAGACCTAAAAACTTAACATATTACTGTCCATCAGCATCTGGAAATTTTAAGGATAAAGGCATTCATCATTTAGCCCATGAAGGTTTATTAAAAAAATATGTAACTGGCCATTTTGGAGGAGGAGGACCTAGAATACAAAAGCTTATTGCTGAGAACAAGATTGAGGCTTACAATATGCCTCAAGGAGTGCTTTCCATACTACCTAGGTATATTGCAGGAAATAGAGGAGGACTTTTTACTAAAGTTGGGTTAAATACCTTTATTGATCCTAGAATAGAAGGAGGTCAATGTAACGATATATCTAAAGAAAATTTGGTTGAATATATAAATTTTAAAAATGAAGAGTGGTTATACTACAGTCTTCCTAAGATTGATGTTGCATTAATTAGAGGGAATATTGCTGATGAAAAAGGAAATATTGCCACAAATAAAGATGGTTTAATGCTGGGACTACTTTCAATAGCCCAGGCCGCTAAAGCATGTGGCGGCATAGTGATAGTAGAAGTTGAAAACATAGTAAAGGAAGGTACTATTCATCCTAAAAAAGTAAAAGTACCTGGAATACTAGTTGACTATATAGTTAAAGCAAGACCTGAAAATCATTTTCAAACTATGGGTACTTATTACAACCCTGTATATAGTGGAGATATAAAAATATCTATAGAATCACTTAAGAAGATGAAGTTGGATTCTAAGAAAATCATATGTAGAAGAGCTGCTATGTTTTTAGAGAGAGAAGATATTATAAATTTAGGGATAGGAACCCCAGAGGGGATAGCTTCAGTAACAGCTGAAGAAGGTGTTTTCGATAGAATATGCCTTACTACAGAAGGTGGCGGTATAGGTGGAGTACCTGCTTCCGGACTTGATTTTGCAAATACTGTAAATGCTGAAGCAATGATTGAACAGTCATCGCAATTTGATTTTTATGACGGTACTGGTGTTGATAAAGCCTTTTTAGGTTTAGCTCAGGTAGATAAGGTAGGAAATTTAA
>JAWSUU010000367.1:0-1355 GCA_033549325.1 Bacillota bacterium
GCAGGAAAACCTGCTGCTTATTGCTGATTCTATTTCTGATAGTATAAACCTATATTTTAATGAAATATCAAAAATTCTAGAAATTGCTTCAAACAATCTTGAAGTTTTAAAAGCAATTGAGGATGAAAATTCACAGATAGAAATTTCAGTTTTTAAAAATATTATGAATAACAATCGAAGTGAGTATAATAGTATATCTCTTTATGACGAAGAAGGTAGAAAAATAAGATCTTTAAGTAGTATCAATACTAAAATACCTGATTTTATACACTATGATATTAAAAGTGAAATAAATGAAAATATTAATGATACTTACATTTCAGATCCATATAAAAACAAAGAAGGCTATATTAATATAGATATAACAAAACCTGTTATTAAAAATTCAGAAATAATAGGATATCTTATGCTGGGAGTAAATTTACAAAATATACATGAAAAATTAGTACTACCAGTAGATGTTGGTGAAGAAGGTTATATAGTTGTAAAAGATAGCAAAGGAATAATAATCATGCATAAATCTAAAGAACAACTAGGAAAGCATGTTATAGAACCACGTAAAGAAGAATTTCCAAACTTCGATTGGAGTGATTTAGAAGAACTAATTGGAAAGCAACTTAGTGGAGAAAGTGGAACTGATGTTTACTACTCTTCATGGATGGATAATGACGAGATAAAAAAAGTAAAGAAATTAACTGGCTATGCTCCTGTAGATATGTTTAATACTTTTTGGGTTGTATCTGCACAATTAGGGTTTGATGAGATTAATCAAATTATTCAAAATTATCTTTATAAGATGATTCTTTTAATGGCTTTAATTATAGGTATAGTACTTTATATTATTAATCTCTTCAGAAAGATGAATAGAGAAAATAGATATCTAAATAACATTAATACAATAAATAAAAAAATTAGAGAAACTGAAGCAAAGATATATCAAGGTGAAAGACTTAAAGCGCTTGGTACTATGGTAAGTAGTATTTCTCATGAATTTAATAATATTTTCATACCGATTGTAGGATACTCAGAGTTAATAAGAGAAAATACTCTAGAAGAAGAAACAAAAGAAAATATAATTGAAATAGAAAAATCTGCTCACAGAGCAAAATCATTGTTTAACAATTTATTGGAATTTAGTAAAAAAGATATTGATAAAAAAGAATTTAATATAATAAAATGTTGCGAAGATGCTATTAAATTAGCTATGATGATGAATAAAAAGAATGTAAAATTCAATACAAACTATCAATCTAAAAACATAACATTTATAGGTAACTACGATCAGATAGAACATGTATTATTAAATCTATTTATAAATGCAATACAAGCCGCAGATAATACAGGAGGAAGAATAG
>JAWSUU010000368.1:0-1353 GCA_033549325.1 Bacillota bacterium
GTTGATTTTGCAATTAGTAAAGGGATTAGCGATAGAGCCGTAAAAAATAGACACATTTTAAGAAATGCTCTAATATCCACAGTCACTCTTTTACTTATGAGAATGGCTTATATGTTGGGGGGTAGTGTTATAATTGAAACAGTTTTTTCACTACCGGGAATAGGAAAATTAATGGTTGATTCTATCTTTGGAAGGGATTATGCTGTTGTCCAGGCTTTAGTGTTTATATTTGCATTTTTGATACTGGCTATTAATCTAGTAACAGATATCATATATTCATTTCTAGACCCTAGAGTTAAGTTTTAAAAGAACAATCGGAGGATAATTATATGTCAGATAATAGAGAAAAAAGAAATGTACTACCATTTCCCAAAAAAACTATTACTAAAGAAAAGAAAAGAGAGATTCCGGTTTGGTTAACCAAAGCAACTTTTATAACCGGTGTTATAATAGTTTTAATTGCAGTTATATTAGCAGTATTCCCCCAGTATATAGCAACTCACGATCCAATAGAAGTAAATGGTAGAGCGATACTTCAGTCACCAAGCAGCGAGCATTTTTTTGGCACTGATAACTATGGAAGAGATGTTTTTTCAAGAGTTGTTTGGGCTACAAGAATTGATCTTCAGATTGGAATATTTGCAACAATTGTACCTCTAATAGTTGGAAGTCTAATAGGATTAATAGCAGGATATTACGGAGGAATAATAGATAATATTTTAATGAGGATAATTGATACATTAATGGCATTTCCTTTTGTCATATTAATTATAGTTATAATAACAATTTTAGGACCGGGAATAAGAAATGTATATATTGCTATTTGGTTGGTAGGATGGATGACTTATGCCAGATTGGTAAGGGGAGAAATACTAGCATTAAAAAACTCGGAATTCATTCAGGCTGCAAAGGTAGCAGGCTTTACTGATGCACGAATATTACTTAGACATGCCCTTCCAAATGTAGTTAGTTCTGCTGTGGTTTTTGCTGCTTCAGATGTTGTTTTATGTATGCTAACCGGAGCTAGCATGAGCTTTCTTGGCCTGGGAGTACAACCACCAACGCCAGAGTGGGGAGCTATATTAAACGAAGGAAGAGGATATATTATGAATGCATGGTGGATTACATTTTATCCCGGATTATTCATGGCCATTACTGGAATTGGATTCAGCTTAATTGGAGATGGATTAACAGATTTTCTTAGAACAAAGGGTAAATAGGGAGATGACAAAATGGATAAATTATTGGAAATAAAAGATTTAAAAACATATTTCTTGATGAAAAATGAGACGGTAAAGGCTGTTGATGGAGTATCCTTTAGTGTATATCAAGGTGAAACTTTTGGTTTGGTAG
>JAWSUU010000369.1:0-1349 GCA_033549325.1 Bacillota bacterium
ATGACCATCATACAATTATTTGAATTTCCAAGTGTTGTTAATAATATAAGTGTTTTTGTTTTATTAGGGGATTTGAGTAGATTATGGCTGGCATTAATGATGTTTATTCCAGATAATTTCTTCGAAGAAAATGAAGATATCAAAAAATACTTTAATGGGTATACATTAGCAATATTATTAGTACTATTGACAGGCTCATTATATTATGGGTTGTTAACACCAGAAATATTTCCTATTTTTAAAAATGAAGATCTAACAGACACTTACATTGCTATTCTTACAAAAGTTGTAACTTTACTATTTTTAGGTATAAATGCTTTAAGATATTATTATTCTTATAAAGCAAAGTCCAATATTACAATTCTTTCATTCATAATCGGGCTAGCTCTTATAATGGAAACAGCAATTATATTTATGATTTCAAAGCCATGGAGCTCAAACTGGTGGTTGGCACATAATCTATTTTTATCAAGTTATATAGTAATAGGTTCAGGAGTTTTATATAGTTTAATTAGTCAAGAAAAATACGAATACTTTGATGTTATTGGTCAGATAAACAAATATACAAAATTGTTAGAAGAAAAAAATATAAAGTTAGATACTATGGTTAATTACGATCCTCTTACAGGTTTATCTAATAGAAGACATTTTACAATTACCACCGAAGAATGTATTAATGAAGCTAAAAAAAATAACAATACTTTTGGATTAATATTTATAGATTTAGATTTATTTAAAACAATAAATGATAAGTATGGTCATAAAGTTGGAGATGAGCTTTTAAAAATTGTTTCTAAAAAAATTAAAAGTCTTATAAAACCGACCGATATAGCATCTAGAATAGGAGGAGATGAGTTTGTATTATTATTAAAAGATGTAAACCAAACTCAAATTGAAAGTATTGCTGCTCGTATTTTAGATAAATTTACAGAACCAATAATAATCAATAATAAAGTATGTAATGTGGGAGTAAGCATTGGAATAAGCATATATCCCAATAATGGTAGTACTATTGATGAACTTATTATTAAAAGCGATGAAGCTATGTACAAAGCTAAAAAAGCAGGTGGAAATAACTTTCAAATTGCATAACTATGTTATATAATCAATTGCAAAGATTTTTAAAATCTAAAGTACTGCAGGAATTAATCGGAGGAAAAGAATGAAATTTAACTTAAACCAATTACTAGTATCAGCATCTTTTATACTAGATTTTATAGAAATGGATATATATTGAATGATATTACAAACCACGGTAAAAGAGTTGCTTCTGTACCATCACGAAAACTATGATGGAAGTGGATTTTTTAATAGAATAGGTGATGAAATACCTATTTTTTCTCAAATAA
>JAWSUU010000370.1:0-1337 GCA_033549325.1 Bacillota bacterium
GTTTTAAACTCCGGTAAAGGTTCCTTTGTAACTGGCTTTCCAAAATCTAATTTAGTAAAGTATCCCGATTTAGGGATAGGGATATTAATCTCTTTACATAATCTTCTCAATTTATCATATGGTATACCATATTTTTTAGATACGCCTTTTACAGATATTTTCCATATTTCATCATATAATTTTTTTCTATCTAATTTTATATCTTTCATTTTATATATCCTTCATCTTCATACTTCTTCTGAATTTTTAAATCTAGTTCCTCATCATCAGATAGCGAAAACGCGTATTCATATAAAATTATATCTTTTACTCCTCGTCTTCGCTTAATATAAAAAGCAGGTCGGATTTCATTTCTTCAAATTTACTTATTATTGTCTCTAGGTTTTTCTCTATATTTTTAACTTGAACTTCATTTATTCTCCCATATTTATATGCTATTAACCTTTCAGCAATTATATGGTAGCTCCAGCTGTCTCTATACTTGTCTTCGTTGTGTATAGCAAAACCTATAGGAAGTAGTTTATTTCTCATTCCAATACTAACCCCCATTGAAGATATCCCTAGATAATCCGCTGCAATTTTACAGGTTACTTTAGACACATTTCTGATATCTTCGTCAGTGTACTTAGCCATTTCATCACCTCTTTTCAAACTTTTTATCTACCATAAATATGGTTTCTTAAAACATTCTATAGCAGTATCTGGTCTAATATTTTCTAAATATTCTTTATAAGTTACTCTTCTAGCTTTATATAACTTGTCTTCCGGAGCAAAGAAAGGTTGCATCCAAAAATTTCTGTTATCATCTCTAAATCCTATTTCAAAAATTGCACTTCCCCATCCTGTAGTAATTCTATCGGTATGATAAAAAATCTTAATTTCAATTTTTTCTCCTGGAGCTATCCTTTTATCAGAAATATCTGAATAATTTAATCCTCCTACTCTTATAAATTCTTCTATAGATCTAATATCAAAAATACATGTGGTTCTCTTAAAGTTGGATATTATAGCAGTTTCATATATTACAGTTCTACCTATGTTTTCAAGTTCATATTTTCTATAAACCCATTTGTCTTTATCTAAATTTGATTCATCATAACCCGCTGTAACAATATCATTGTTTATTTGAATATCCTCAATTTTTGCTGTAAATATTTCTAAGTCAGATTCATTGTTTAAATCAATTTTTTCCCCTGGATAGTCGAAATAATCTTCCATTTTTGTTATTTTAAATTCCGGTCGATCTCTTATTTGTTTCTCAACTTTTAACTTATTAATCTTTTTCTCTTTTCTACGACTATTGAGTAAATCAAATATGTATTTTATAAATCCACCTA
>JAWSUU010000371.1:0-1324 GCA_033549325.1 Bacillota bacterium
TGCTCAGGTCTAAGTACTACATGAGCCATATCCCATAGATAGTAATCCTCTCTTTTTACTATCAGTTCTGATGAATATTTATCAAATATTGTGGTTCCCGGAAGTGGAGTTAATGGTTGAAGGTTTACAAATCTTACATTCAAATCTCTTAACCAATTTGTCATATCCTTGAAATCTTTCAAACTAAAGTCTAAGGGTATAATTAAAGTTGCATAAAGCTCTATATCCAATTTGTTTAATATATTAATACATTCTTCATTTATGCTTTTAGAAGTTTTTTTATTATACTCTTTTAAATCTTTGCTTCTTACAGATTCAATTCCTACTATTACTGATTGCAGTCCTATTGACTTAAGATCCCTTAATAGTTCTACATTTGAAACTATAAAATCTGCTCTTCCATATACTAAAAATTTCTTATTTATACCCCTCCTTTTTATTTCCCTTATAAAAGCCTTCAGTCTATCTTCATCATATAAAAAATCGTCATCCACAATATATATCTCTTCTTCATGTATGCCTTCTAATTCATCCATTACATCCTTGATTTCTCTGACAAAATATTTTTTATCAGTTATTTCCTTGCAAAAGCAAAAACTGCAGTTATAAGGACATCCAAATGAAGTTTTTATCAAAGCACAAGGGTTATGAAACATATAATAATATTTTTTTCTATATTTAGATACTGAATCTCTATCGGGATGTTTATATGAAAAGTAATCTTTTATTGGTCCTATATTTGAAAGTATTTCTCTAATAAATTCATCTGATTTATCTTTAATTAATGCTTTTAGTGTAATATTTAGTCCATCAATCCCATTTTTTCTATATATAAAATCTATAAATGGAGAAGAAAAATCCTCTGGTAAAACCTCTGCATGTATTCCTCCTACACCTGTCTTAACATTGGGAAGTATCTCTTTTGATTTTTTAGATAGTTCTTTTATTATGCCAACGTGAGTAATATATCCAGTGTACAATATGAAATTCGGTTTTTCTTTTTTTATTATTTCTATATATTTCTTTTTCTCAAGAATTAAATCTACTATTTTTATCTGAATTTTATCTTTAATATCTCCATCAATATTAGCTATTAAATATTCCAGTTCTAATGGTTCACATATCATAACATGCTGGAGTCCTATTGTTTCTTTATGCGGTTTTGGTCTGATTAATAGTATTTTCATGTTATAACCTTGCATAGTTTATAAACTGCAATTTCAGGCATAAAAAATCTTTCTTTTATAATAGTAAAGGATTCTACTTTAAAATGCTTTGATATGAGCTTTCTAAATTCAGCATCTGATGGATAATGAGCAGGTCC
>JAWSUU010000372.1:0-1323 GCA_033549325.1 Bacillota bacterium
TTTATTCTTAGAAGCGATTTCTATGGCTCAAGCAGCTAAAAATAACGGTGGGATCGTAATTGTTCAGGTCCTAGATGTTGTTAAAAATGGTACTCTTAAATCACAGCATGTAAAAGTTCCTGGTGATTATGTAGATTATATTGTAAAATCGCCACCGGAAAAGCATGCACAAACTAAAGGAACAATATATAATCCAGCATTAAGCGGAGAGGTAAAAATTCCACTAGATAGCTTAGAGCCTATGAAGTTTGGACCTAGAAAAATTATAGCTAGAAGGGCAGCTATGGAACTTAAACCTAATTCTATTGTAAATTTAGGAATTGGTGTCCCAGATGGGGTAGCTAATGTAGCTTCTGAAGAAGGTGTTATCGACAAAATTTCGCTAACTGTCGAGCTTGGTACCTACGGTGGTATGCCCGCAGCTGGTGCAGATTTTGCTACTGCATATAATGCGGAAGCAATAATAGATCACCAGTATCAGTTTGATTTTTATGATGGAGGTGGTATTGATACTGCATTTTTAGGGTTATCTCAAACTGATAAGTATGGTAATATCAATGTTAGTAAATTTGGAGATAGGATCGTTGGTCCAGGTGGATTTATAAATATATCTCAAAATTCTAAAGAAGTAATCTACTGTGGTACATTTACAGCTAAAGGACTTAAAGTATCTGTAGATGATGGAAAGCTAAGCATAGTGAATGAAGGACAGATAAAGAAGTTTGTTGAGAATGTAGACCACATCACATACAGTGGTGAATATGGATCAAAAATAAAACAAAATGTTCTATATGTGACAGAAAGAGCAGTATTAAAGCTTAGACCTGAAGGTGGACTTGAATTAATAGAAATTGCACCAGGAGTAGATTTAGAAAATGATGTACTAGCACATATGGATTTTAAGCCTCATATAGCTGAGGATTTAAAATTAATGCCTGAAGAAATATTTAATGAAGAATGGAATGGATTAAAATTATAAAAAAATAAATATCTTCTGCGCTTCGGCGCAGAAGAAAATACAAGGAGGATTTACATGGCAACATTAAGTGGAATTGGAATTTTAGTTGGTTTTATAGTATTGATGATAGGAGCTTGGAAAAAAGTTAATTTACTAGTAGTAACATTGGTTGTTAGTGCTATAATTGCAGTATTTAGTCAAATGGGAATAGCAGAAACATGGGCTGGTCCTTATATGGCAGGATTTACGGGTTTTGCTGGTAAGTATTTGCTGCTCTTTGCTTTTGGTGCAGTATTTGGAAAAGTACTAGAAGATAGTGGAGCTGGCTGGAGATTGGCTATCACAATTGCTAGCAAAGCTGGAGA
>JAWSUU010000373.1:0-1320 GCA_033549325.1 Bacillota bacterium
GTAGATAAAAAAGGAAAAATATTATTTTACAACAATTTTAATGACAAAATAAACAAGTTAAATAGCGAAGAAACTATAGGGAAAAAAATAGACGAAGTTTATCCATGGGTTAATGAAAATACTCCGATTTTTAAAGTGATGAAAAAAAAACAACCAATATTAAACAAAGTATTTCAAATATCTATAGACGGAAAGGAGGGTGTTACAGCAATAAATTCTGCTTATCCATTAATTAATGATAAAGGTATAATTGGTGCAGTAGGACTATCTTATGTTACGAATTTTAGCAATAAATCCAATTCAACAAAAAAACAATCCTCTTTTTCCTCTATTTATACTTTTGAAGATTTACAAACTGCGAATCCTGAAATGAAAAATTTGATAACAGATTTATATAAATCATCCAAATCTAAATCTAATATTTTTATTTTTGGTGAATCCGGAACCGGAAAAGAAATTCTAGCTCACTCAATTCATAATTCTAGTGAAAGGTCTAATAAACCTTTCGTAACTCAAAATTGTGGTGCTATACCAGAAAATTTAATGGAAAGTATTTTTTTTGGAACTTCAAAAGGAAGCTTTACAGGATCAGAACAAAAAATTGGTTTGTTAGATGTAGCTAATGGTGGAACTCTTTTTCTAGATGAAATTAATTCTATGCCTATGGGATTACAATCAAAATTATTAAGAGTTATTGAGAGTCATTCCTTTAGAAGAGTTGGGGGAACTAAGGAATTTTTTTGTGATATAAGATTTATTACATCTTCAAATGTTAATAAGGAAACTTTATTAAAAAATTATATAAGACAGGATTTATTTTACAGACTAAATGTAGTTAATGCAGTTATACCTCCTTTAAGAGAAAGACCTGAGGATGTAGAAATACTATCAAAATATTTTTTCAACTATTTCAACAATATTTTTAATAAAAATATTTTGAGAATTGAAAGTCCAGCATTAAAGAAACTTCAAAATTATAGTTGGCCAGGTAATGTACGTGAACTTAAAAACGTTATAGAAAGCTGCTATAATATAATTGAAGAAGGAAATGAAATTAGAGAAATTCATTTACCTAGTTATATTAATGAACAAAAAGATTCTCTAGTTGATAAAATAGAAAATTCTCTAACAGATACTGTAGAATCATTTGAAAGAAAAGTCATTGAAAATGCTTTGAAAGCAAAAAGATATAATATTGTTAGAACCGCAAAGTACTTGAAAATTCCCAGACAAACTTTATATTATAAGTTAAAAAAATATGATTTATTAGAAAATAATTAATGTGATTTAAAAAATTATTAAATAAAAAAATCATCTCCC
>JAWSUU010000374.1:0-1319 GCA_033549325.1 Bacillota bacterium
TACATTTTCTTCAATTTCTCCCTTAACTTTTTCCATAATTAATTGTATAATATTATTCATAGAGAATTCCTCCTTTGGGTTTTGTTTTGTGATAATTACATTATATCAAATGGAGTGTAATTCTCTATATTTTTTTGTTCTTTTGTCCAACAACTATTTTACACTAACTAATTAAGCATAAGGAGTAAGAATATGCATATAATAAGCTTAATAGAAAACTTTAGAAATAATAGTTATATGACATTATTAGTGGTATTTCTATTAACAATATTAATATTGACCTTAGCAGTATTAAATAAAAATAAAAAAATTAAAAGAAATTCATATGACTATGAAAGATTAAAAGAAAACAATCTTTTATTTGAAATTTTAATTAAAAAAATGCCTTTGGGCATAGCTGTTATCAAAAAATTCAATGAAGTATTATATGTAAATGAAAAACATATGGAAATAACTGGAAAAAAAAGAGAAGAATTTACAGGAAAAACTTGGATTGAACTAACTCATCCTGATGATTTAGAAAAGGATATGGAACTTTTTGAAAAATTCAAAAGTGGAGAAATTGAAGGATATACATTAGAAAAAAGATACATGAACGTTGACGGCAGTTATATTTGGGTTAAATTAACTATACACCCTTTAGATATGAAAGGTAAGAACAAAATATATATATCACTGCTTGAAGATATAAATGAAAAAATATCAGCTAAAGAGGAACTTATAGAAAGTGAAAGAAATAAAAGCATACTGCTATCGAATTTGCCGGGGATTGCTTATAGGTGTAAATTTGATAGAGATTGGACTATGAAATTTATTTCAGAAGGATTTTATAAACTTACCGGTTATAAAGTTGAAGAATTAATGAACAATAAAGAAATGTCTTTCAACGATTTAATTTCTGAAGAATATAGAGAAAAACTATGGTATAAATGGGTTGAAGTTGTAGAGAAAAAAGAAAAATTTGTATATGAGTATCCAATTATTACAGCTGATGATAAAGAAAAATGGGTTCTGGAACAGGGTCAGGCCATTTACGACGAGAATGGAGATGTAGAAGCTCTTGAAGGTTTGATTATAGACATTACAGAGAGAAAAATGAAAGAAGGAGAAATAGAATATCTATACAACCATGATTATTTAACAGGATTACATAATAGAAGATACTTAGAAAAAGCAAAAGAAGAATACAGCAAAGAAAAATATCATCCTATTTCTATTATAGTCTGCGATATAAATGGATTAAAACTTATAAATGATGCATTTGGACAGGAAAAAGGAGATGAATTTTTAATTGCAACAGCACATGGATTAAAGAAATA
>JAWSUU010000375.1:0-1302 GCA_033549325.1 Bacillota bacterium
ATTGTCTGAAAATACTCCGTCTTTTGTTAAGAAGTCTTTGTCTTTTATTAGTTCTTGTGATGCTTCTATCAAATTTGTCGGTAGTGATTTGATTTCCTTTTGTTCCTGTTCATCTAATTCATATAGATTCATGTCATAGGGTCCAAATCCTTCTTCCTTTGGATCTATTTTGTTTTCTATGCCGTCTATCATAGCCAGTAAAAATACTGAGTAAGTTAAATATGGATTGCACATGGCATCTGGTGATCTTACTTCAAATCTTTTTTCATCTTCATCTACTGCATATCCCGGTATTCTTATTACTGCACTTCTGTTTGCCGTTGCATAGCATACACTTACGGGAGCTTCATAACCAGGTACTAATCTTTTATATGAGTTGGTACTCTGGTTTGAGAAAGGCATGATTGCTGATGCATGTTTTAGTATTCCTCCTATGGCATATAGGGCTGTATCGCTCAGGTCTGAGTATCCTCCTTCTTTGTAGAATATGTATTTGCCCTCTTTTTTCATCTTAAAGTGTATGTGGAATCCGTTTCCTGCCTCAAAGGAGAAGGGTTTCGGCATGAAGGTTATTGTTTTTCCTTCCTTGTATGCCTGATTTCTTAAAAAGTATTTGATTATCATGGTTCTATCTGCCATTTGTTCTATGTCTGCAAAGTCTACTTCTACTTCTACCTGTCCCGGACTTCCATTTTCCGAGTGATGGTATTTTATTGGTATGTTTGCTTTTTCTAGGAGAAGACTTACTTTATCTCTATAGTCTGAACTTCTATCAAAGGGTTTATCTAGGTGGTATGCTCCTTCTTGAGGTGTTACTATCCCTAGGTTTTCTTCCTGGGTCTTTTTTAGGTTCCAGGGGGATTGTTTTGAGTCTATGTTTACATACATGTTTCCATTTTCGTTTTTTACTGATATATGATCAAGTACGTAAAATTCAAATTCCGGTCCCAGCTCACACTGGTCTGCTATACCTTTTTCTTTTAGTAGTTTTTTTGTTTTTTCTACTATGTATCTAGGGTCATCTTCGTATCTTTTTAAACCGCTTTTTTCTATTGTGTACATGTTGCATATCATTACTAGGGTTTTTACCTCAGCAAATGGGTCTATAAAGGCTGTTGTTATATCAGGAATAAAAACCATGTCTGATTTTTCTACGCTTTTAAATCCGTAGCTTGAACCGTCAAATCCTATTCCTTTCTTATATATCTCTTCGTTGTATTTTTCTTTTGACTCTGTAAAGTAAACATGAAAGAATAGCAGCTTAAATCATAGAATATCTATGAATTTCGCAAAAAAGATAAT
>JAWSUU010000376.1:0-1292 GCA_033549325.1 Bacillota bacterium
TCCACCAAAGGTGAAAGCTCCAATTTTTAGGTATATAAGAAATAGTCTCAAATTTTTATTCAATATTATCTCTCCTAAGAAAATTCTGTGTAAAACACATATTTATCTCCTCTAATTATACTTTTTCTATATTCTACAGGTTTTTTTCCACTAAAAGTTATTCTCTTAACTAAAAAAACTGGGGATCCTTTTTCTATATTTAACAATTGTGACTCTTTAGTTCCAGAAATCATAGGTTGTATATATTCTTTTCCTTTTGTTATACTTTTTTTGTATCTAAATTCAATCATATCATAAAGAGAAAAATGCTCCATGTCATAGTCAAATAAATCTGGAAATAGTTTTTGAGGTAAATATGAAATTTCTACCATAACAGGCTCTTCTTCTACATATCTTATCCTTGTTATTTCGTAAATTTTATCTTCACTTCTTATATTAAGATGCTCTCTTACGTCTGAAGGACATATAATTTCTTTTTTTTCTACTATTTCAGAATATGCTTCATGTTCTTCTTCATTTTGCTTAAATCTTCTACCAAAACTGTAGAACTCCATCAAGCTTTGTTTAATCTTTGAACCTTTAACTATTGAACCTTTACCTTTTTCAGTATAAATCAAATCTTCTTTTTTTAGTTCCTTGAGGGCATTTCTAACAGTAGCTCTTGTAACTCCAAATTCACTGGATAATTCATTTTCTGATGGAATTAAGGTTTCTCTTGGGTATATATTGTTTTTTATCCTATTTTTTAATATGTCTTTTATCTGTAAATAGTAGGGTACACTTCCTTCTTTATCTATTTTGCCCATAAATCTCCTCCCTTTTTTTCCAAACTCTTTTGTATTATAACACATGTTTACTTGTCTATACAAGTATTGATTTGAAAAACTACCTATCAGTCTCTGATAGGTAGTTTTAGTTTAATTATTATAATACAGTTTAAATTCCTCAGGATGAGGAAGTTTTGATATGTAGTTATGTTCTTCTTTTATTCTTTTTATCTGGTTATTGATTAGATTGTCTGAAAATACTCCGTCTTTTGTTAAGAAGTCTTTGTCTTTTATTAGTTCTTGTGATGCTTCTATCAGGTTTGTCGGTAGTGATTTGATTTTCTTTTGTTCTTCTTCCTTTAAATCGTACAGGTTTACATCATAGGGTCCGTATCCATGTTTTTTAGGGTCTATTTTGTTTTCTATGCCGTCTATCATAGCCAGCAAAAATGCTGAGTAAGTTAAATATGGATTGCACATGGCATCTGGTGATCTTACTTCAAATCTTTTTTCGTCTTCATCTAC
>JAWSUU010000377.1:0-1277 GCA_033549325.1 Bacillota bacterium
GACAAAGACAGAGAATAGGAATTGCTAGAGCACTATCCTTACAACCTGAGCTAATAATTGCAGACGAGCCGGTTTCTGCCCTTGATGTGTCAATACAAGCACAAATTATTAATCTTTTAGATGATCTCCAGAAAAATTTAAATCTAACAGTATTATTTATTGCTCACAATCTAGAAGTTGTAAGATATATAACAAATAGAGTTATAGTTATGTATTTAGGTGGAATAGTTGAACTGGGAAATACCGAAGAAGTTTTCGAAAAACCATACCATCCATATACTTTAGCATTAACAAGAGCAGCTCCTTCTCTTGATCCAACTGAGAAAAAAGAAAAGCTTGCTATTGAAGGGGAAATTCCTAGTCCAATAAATATGCCTAGCGGATGTACTTTTCACCAGAGATGTCCATATAGTCAAGATATTTGTATTACTAATGTCCCTGAATATAAGGAAGTAGAAAAGGATAGATTTGTAAGCTGTCATTTTCCACTATTATAGTCAAAAGCTTATAAATACTAGGATTTAAATGCGAACCAATAGATCGTTAAAAAAGGAGGATAAAATGGACCAAAGGATTAAGGAACTAGCAAAAAAACTTGTAAATTACTCATGCAAGTTAGAAAAAGAAGAAAATTTGTATATAAAACTCGATGGATTAAGTGGAAAACCACTAGCCCTTGCAATAATTAAAGAAGCATACAGATTAGGGGCTTATCCATTTGTAGAGATTAATGATGAATCCATAACAAGACAGATTGCTTTAGATTGTAATAAGGATCAGATGGATATAGAAAATGATTCCAAGCTACAGATAATGAAAAAAATGGATGCCTATATAGGAATTAGAGCACTAGATAATTTCACAGAAATGGCAGACGTTCCAGTGTCAAAAGCTACTATAATGATGGATTCCGATAAAAAGGTGAGAGAACAAAGAGTTAACGGTACAAAATGGGTTGGACTAAATTATCCAACTGCAGGAATGGCACAAAAATCTGAAATGAGTTTGGAAAAGTATGAAGATTATTTTTTCCAAGTTTGCAACATGGACTATTCTAAAATGGCTGAAAACATGAAGAATTTAGTAGATTTAATGGAAAATACTGATAAGGTTTCCATTAAAGGACCGGGCACAGACTTGAATTTCTCAATAAAAAACATGAAAGCAATACCATGTGCTGGAGAAATGAATATACCAGATGGGGAAATTTTTACAGCTCCTGTAAAAGAATCAGTAAATGGATATATAAGCTACAATATACCATCAAATTACAAAGG
>JAWSUU010000378.1:0-1271 GCA_033549325.1 Bacillota bacterium
TATTTTGGGTAAGTTCCTGTCGCAGTTGACGTTGGATCACCGTCATTACACATTCCCGACTGGTTATCGAACGGAGCATAAGCTGTTACTATAGCTGTTATAGTTGTTATCTTGTTATCAGTAATATCCAAATAAGAATCACTGTTATAGTGTTTAGAACTAGAATATTCCTGTAAGACTTCAAGATTTGGTTCCCTGTTTTCAAGCTCCTTCTGATGTCCTCTTGGGTCCTCCTGTTTAGCATTTCCTTGTCCATATATAGTTCCTCCTGTTATTAATAGAATTGTTATGATTAGTGTTATTAGTGTTTTAGTTTTCATCTGGCTCTCCTGGTTCAATTAAATTAAAATTTACTTTAGCTTTAATCTCTTCCAACGGAGTTTCTTTTAAATAATCTTCAGAAAACAACCAGTTTGATCCTAGATAATACTTCATAGGTCTTTTAAATTCTTTGACCCCAACTTCTTTCATCCACTCTTGTTTTTCTTTAGATATTGTTTTAGTATTCATCAATTTCACCTATATATTCTTCTAATTTCTTCTTACTAATATGATATGAATACTTTTTATCCATTAGGACCGCATAACCAAATGGCAATATGTTTCTTTGTAGTCCTATCCTCACAAATTGTGGAGTTTTATCTAATATTTTTGCCGTTTCCTGTACTGTTAAATTCTTTTCCATATACAATCACCTCTTTTTATCTACATCATGTAGAGTCTTACCCAAAAAAAATATCATCAACGGAAACTCCTAAAGCTGCAGCTACTCTTTTTCCATCTCTTATAGAGATAGAGCCTGAATCTTTTTCCCATGCTGCATATGTATTTCTGTGGATTCCAAGCCTTTCAGCCATCGCTTCCTGTGATATTTCTCTTACTAATCTATGTTCTCTAACTGTCATTTTAGTTTTTTTGTTTGTCATTTCCTCACCTCCTATAAATAGTATACTCTATGTTTTGTAGAGTGTCAATAACTTTTTCTACATTTTGCATATATTTTTGTGTACAAACTCTATGAAATGTAGTATAATCTAGGCATAAGGAGGTGAAGTCATGAGCGTTGGACAAAATATACGTTTTTATAGAAAAATGCTTGGTTGGAGCCAAGATAGATTAGGAGAGGAAATTGGTGTCAGTGATAAAACTATTTCTTCATGGGAGGTAGATCGCACAGAACCTAGTATGGGTGTTATTCAAAAATTAGCTGAAATATTTGGTTGTGATACTAGTGATTTAGTTAATAGTTATGATAATAGCATTAAAGAACC
>JAWSUU010000379.1:0-1268 GCA_033549325.1 Bacillota bacterium
GGCGAAATCTTGTTAAAAGTTGAAATATTAAACATTTAATCCACTCCTTTATCAAAAAAATATTATATATATATTAACAAAGATTAATATATATATCAAGGTTTAATTAATTGCGATTTTTAAAAATTTATCTTTTGCATTATCATTGTGAATCTAATATAATTACTGTAGATTATAAGAGGTAGGTGACTTATGCACAAAGATTACGAATTAAGAAATGATATTGTAAAAATTATTGCTATGATAACTATGGCAATTGACCATGTAGGCTATTATATATTTCCTTATTACTTAAACGAATACTTTATAATATTTAGAATTATCGGTAGATTAGCTTATCCGATTTTTGCTTACTATTTAGCAATCGGATTTAAAAGAACTTCAAATCTAAAGAAATATATTTTAAGAATGTTTATATTTGCTCTTTTGACTCAGATTCCTTTTTATTATTTTTCAGGGCAGCTACTTTATTTAAACGTTATGTTTACATTTACTCTAGGTTTGATGATGCTGTATTTTTATGAAAGAAAAAACATTCTCTGGATAGCATTCTTTGTTTTAGCTCAGATTCTAAATACTGATTATGGAGCTTACGGATTAGCTATAGTACTTGTATTTTATTTATACGGAGAAGATTTTAAACAATCCATGATATTTTTTAGTTTAGTCACAGGGTTATATGTGATTATGAATACTATAGGAGCATCATATATTAGCCTTATACACTTCATACAGCTATTTAGTATTTTATCAATACCTATAATATTCGCATCATATCCAGTAAAAATAAGAATAAATAAATATATTAGCTACGGATTTTATCCGGGACACATAGCCTTAATAGTTTTAATAGGGAATTACTTGAGATAAATGAAAGGAGAAGCAAATGCTGACTAATGTATTACTTTATCTGGTTCTTCTGATTATAGGAGGACTTTTAAGTTATAAAGGATTAATACATCAAAAATTAATAAGAAAAGCCGGAAATTTACAATTGCTTTTTCTTTATATTTTGATATTCATTATGGGACTTAGGATAGGTTTAGATAGAGATATAGTAGATGCTATCTATTCAATAGGATTAAAAGCCGGAATATATGCATTGGCTACTATATTATTTAGTGCTTTTATGGTATTTTTGGTTAGTAAATATATAATTAAATCTCATCCAAAAGGAGAAGGTAAAAATGACAATGTCATTAAGTTAACTATTTTATGACAAATAGAATTATAGTCAATTGAAAGTCTATGTGCTTTCAATTGACTAT
>JAWSUU010000380.1:0-1261 GCA_033549325.1 Bacillota bacterium
ATTCAATCTTTTATATTATTGGCAAACAACTAACTAATATTGTTTTCTATCGCTAGAAGAATGTTCTTTGCTGCATTCCCATCTCCAAATAACTCAGGTTGCGGATGCTGCAAGCATGTTAGTTTCCTAGTTGCATATTTTAAAATAGTATTAACTTCTATAGGACTCAATACATTCCAATCATTATGCAATGTTTCCTTCCACTCTGTTTGGTCTCTCAATGTAGTACAAGGGGTCTTTAGAAAATATGCTTCCTTCTGAAGGCCACCTGAGTCAGTTATAACCATATATGCATTTGCTGTTAAGTATAGCATAAGCAAATAGCCTACAGGCTTAATAATCGTTATATTATGCATTGGAATCTTTTGTTTTTCAATTAATTTACGCGTTCTCGGATGAAGTGGCATAAGTACAGGCATACTCATTCTTCCAAAAGCGGTGAAAATATTACGTAACTTTTTAAGGTCATTGGTATTTTCTGCACGGTGAATAGTGGCTAAAAAATATTGTTTCTCACTGAAATCAGGAACTTCTGTATTTTCAATACGTAATTCATCTAGCCACGCTCCGTTAGTAAAACGTTTGTTTGAAATGTCCATGTTTTTAAGAACGGCATCATACATAATATCACCAGTATTTATAACACCTGACATAATACCTTCTTTTTTTAAGTTTTCTACTGCAGTTTCTGTGGGGCATAATAAAAGTGTTGATATATGGTCTGTTAATACTCTATTAAGCTCCTCCGGCATCAACTTATTGTAACTACGTAATCCTGCTTCTACGTGAAATATAGGTACATGTAATTTACTAGCAGCAATAGCCCCTGCCAAAGTTGAGTTTGTATCACCATAAACAAGTATTCCATCTGGTTTTTCCTTCAAAATTATTTCCTCTATTTTTTCAATCATACGACCTGTTTGAAGACCATGGCTCCCAGAGCCAACTTCTAAATTATAATCTGGATTTGGTATCCCAAGCTCATTAAAGAAAATATCAGACATATTAGTGTCATAGTGCTGCCCTGTATGAATTAGAATTTCTTTGTGTTGTAATCTAAATAAAATGGAAAAAGGAGCCGCTTTTATAAATTGTGGTCTAGCCCCAATTATTGTTATAAGTTTCATTATGCTGTCCCTTCTATTTTTAAAATTATGCTTTCAGTTATAACTTCCTAAGTTTCTTCTTTTTGAAATTTCACTAACTAATACCTTAATGTACTCATTGGTAACATCCGTATATGAATATCTCTCTAGTATAT
>JAWSUU010000381.1:0-1256 GCA_033549325.1 Bacillota bacterium
AAGAAGATTTTTAACTCAAAGGACTTTAATCTTGGAGGAAGAAAGTTTTCATCAACCCAGGTTGCTGCAAGTATAGTAGGGACTTTAGTTGGAGGAGCCTCTACTATAGGTACATCCCAGGCTGCTTTTGTTAGTGGAATAAACGGTCTCTGGTTTACCCTTGGAGCCAGTTTTGGATGTCTATTTTTAGGCGCTTTTTTATCAAACCCTTTAAGAAATGCTGAAATACAAACAATTCCTGAATTCATGACAAATTACTACGGCTCTAAATCAAGAGTTACTTCAAGTTTAATATCATCCATAGCAATTTTTATTCATATCACAGGTCAGGTATTAGCTTCTGTAGCAATAATTACTTCTTTATTTTCTATAAATGAAAATACTGCAGTTTTTATTACAATACTACTAATAATATCTTACATATTTTTCGGTGGTTTTTTCGGATCCAGTCTAGTTGGAAGTATAAAAACTATACTTCTATATATCACCTTAACATATGCAGGTATTTTTGTAATAAATAGATTTAGTGGTTTTCACGGGTATGTAAAATCCTTTTCTAGAGATCCCTGGTTTAATCTGTTTAGTGATGGTTTGTTCAACGGTTTAGCTATGGGTTTTTCTTTAGTAGTAGGAGTATCATCTACTCAGACTTACCTACAGGCAATTTTTTCTGGTAAAAATGCTTCTGAATCAAGAAAAGGAGCTTTTTTATCTGCATTATTAATACCTCCAATAGGAATACTTTCTACCTTAATAGGAATGTTTATGAAGGTTAATCATCCTAATATTATGTCAAAACAAGCTCTTCCACTTTTTGTCCTTGAATATTTAAATCCCTTAATAGGTGGAGTAGTAATTGCCACATTGATAATTTCTGTAGTAGCTACAGGTGCTGGTTTAACTCTCGGTATAAGCACAATGATAAGTAGAGATATATACCCTTTTTTTACAAAATCCAAACTTAATGATAGTAAAGAACTCTTCATAAATAGATTAGCAGTCTTAATAATATCAATTTTTGTTACATTAATGGTTTTCTTTAATTTGGATTCATTAATATTAAAATGGGCTTTTCTATCAATGACTTTAAGAGGGACAGTTATATTTACTCCTTTGATTTTTGCATTGATTTTAAAGGATAAAACTCCTAAAAATATCGGATATGCGTCTATGATAATATCGCCTTCCCTAATTATAATTCTTAGTTTACTAAATATCACTTATGTAGCTCCACTATATATTGGTTTGGGAATTAG
>JAWSUU010000382.1:0-1253 GCA_033549325.1 Bacillota bacterium
CTATGGGAAAATAATAGGTTAGACTTATCTGTAGAAGCTGTAGTTGCATATAAGTCTAAATATAAGGATCTTTTCACAGAAGAAGAAATAGAAAGTTGTAGGGAAAAGCTTAAAGATTACGGATATAAAGGAGATTAGAGAGGAGTATTATTTTGTATAATATTAAAGATAACAATGCCAACAGAATAGAACCAGTAACATTTTCAAAGTTAAATATGTTAGAAAACGATATTGAAGAAATATTGAGGAACAGCATAGATATGATATGCGATGAAGAAGAATCTATGTTAATAGTTGGTAGACAGGTTAGAAACGAAAAGAATGGAAGAAGCGATTTAACAGCTGTTGATAATAATGGTAATGTAGTATTAATTGAGATAAAAAGAGATCGTAAAGATATTGAAAATAGAAAAGAAGCCTTTGAATTTCAGGCAATACGATATGCAGCCAGTTATGCTACTATAGAAGAAATTGACGAACTAGTAACTAATGTTTATGCACCATATATTGAAAAATACAGAGATGAATTTGAACTTGGAGAACTAACATCATATGAGCTTGGGATTAGAAAACTTAATGAATTCCTTAGGATCAACGATTCAGAGAAGAACTTTAACAAAAAGCAAAGAATTATATTAGTAGCATCAGATTTTGACGACCAGACTCTTTCTGCTGTAGCTTGGCTTGATAGTAACAATGTTGATATAAGCTGCTACAGACTTACTCCTTATGAACTTAGAGAAGAAATATATTTTAACATAGAAAAACTTCTACCTACTACCGATTACAATGATTATTACGTAAATCTTATGGACAAATCTAATACTGATAGCTCAACTAGTAAGAGAAAAATAAAAAGACGTTCCTTGCCTAAAATAGATGCTATGCTTGAATGGGGAGTAGTAAAAGAAGGCGATATAATTGTAGCGAAAAATAAAGGAGATGAAAGCACTCTACTATCTAATGGACATGTAATGGTAGATGGAGAAGAAAAATCAATGCAAGCATGGTTGAAAAATTTATATGGATGGTCTAGTGTACAGACTTACGTATTTGCAATACACAAGGAAACTGGAAAAACACTATCAGATATAAGAGAAGAATACATGGAAAATCAAGAAATTGAAGAAATTTAATGCAAAGAGGTGAAAAATGGAAAAGATATATTTGAATGATTTACTAGGTTTTAATAGCCAAGAGTATAAAAATATTAAAGTAAAATTTAATCAATCAAATGGATATGAAGATCCTAT
>JAWSUU010000383.1:0-1245 GCA_033549325.1 Bacillota bacterium
TAGTAGAAAAAACAAACATAATTAAAAAGATTTTACCCTTATTCATTACTGTAAAAAAAATTAATAAAATAACTAATTTGCTAAAATCACTTAAAAGGGCAGATAAAGAATATACCATTTTCTCTTTATCAATCTCACTAAAAGAATTACTACTACTCAATATATTTACCAAATATAAACTAATACTTTGTATCATTACAATCACCACTCAAAATATAACATAAGGGAAAAATAAGTCAATAGGAATTGATTATTCCGTATGAATTTTTGATTATTTGATAATTTTGACTGAATAGTCAAAAATTCATAGCAAATAATCAAATGGCATTGATAAATTTATCTTAATCTGTATAATGAAATTGCAAGCTTGTAAAAATGAAAAAATTTGAAAATATGATTTTAAAAGAAAGAAAAAATATAATGAGAAAAACTAAGAAATTGATAGCCTTTTTATTAGTTGTTTGTTTAATAAGTTTGATTCCGATTAATGGTTATGCTTCAGATTTATCAAGCAGTAAGCAAGTATTTACTGATGATGTTTTGGGTGATTTCACTTTTGAAAGAACTATTGAAGAAGATAAGGTTACAGTAGTTGTTAAAACAATTGAGGGCAAAATAGTACATACAGTTGTGCTGGAAAATAATATTTTATCCATAGACGGAAGAGTGATAAACAAAAACATTTCTAATCTTATGGATCCACTAGAGTATAGTAATTCAATGATTATGTCAAGAGACAGTGAATGGGGCCCATGGCTTCCATTTGGAGAAACCGTTATTTTAACAGGACTTGATAAATTCGCTATTGCAGCTGCCTTTTATGTAATTGCTCCGCATATAGGCCTTTCAAGATCCGTTGTATGGGCTGGATATGTTTTTAACCCTAGCTATACAGAGGCTGAAATAAGTGGACAAATAAGATATAGATCTGATGATGAATATCATTACTATGAAAGGTATACCACTTTAGTTGTTGATGGAAATACTGAACTAGATTCATTTTATGATACTGGTACGACTTCATTGTATTAAAAGCCGTAATTCAGTTTGAAGAATAATCGTCAGTAAAATTATACAAATTAGATAGAAACAGATATTGGGAAATGAAACTATTTAGATGTTATTAAACAAGCTAAATAGTTTTGTTCTCCTATTTGCTTTTACTAACAATAAAAATATAGAAGTTAATGTATTTCTAAAACGAATTCATGATGTTTTGAAATACAAATCATGTTTGGTTGAATC
>JAWSUU010000384.1:0-1238 GCA_033549325.1 Bacillota bacterium
CTAGAAGTATAGGCTTTCTAAATATAGTCCCGTCCATAATTTTTCTAATAATCCCATTTGGACTTTTTGAGATTCTCTTTAAGTCGTACTCTTTCTTTCTATCTGTATTAGCAGTTATGGTAGCACATTTTACTCCTACTCCATATTTTTTTATTGCATTTGCTGCATCTACTGTAACTTGATCATCTGTATCGTCTCTACTTTTAAGATGTAAATCGTAGTATTCTGTTTTTAAATCTACATAGGGTTCAATAAGTTTTTCTTTTACCCATTTCCAGATGATTCTGGTCATTTCATCTCCATCCAGTTCTACAATTGGAGTGTTCATTTTTATTTTTCCCATTTTTATCTCCCTTCAATTTTATGTTTTTTCTTATAATATAATCATAATAATCGGCCAGATTACAGCTTTTACTGTTAAAAATCTGGTTAGTTGAATCATTACAACTTCCAGTGCTTCACAGTCATGGGAATAAGCTAAAACTGTAATTGGTGTAATTCCCGCAGGTGCTGTAGCTAGTAAACAGGTAAGTTCGTCCCACCCTGTAATTTTTTTTATGACTCTAGAAAGCAAATAAGCTGTTGCAAACATAATCACTACAAATAAAATTAGATAAAACATATAGTCTCCAACTCTTACATTTTGATTTTTTACTATACTTGTTCCTACAGATATACCTACGCCTATCATGATAAATTTCTTATATTTTTGAGGCACAGGATGTAAGTAAACCCCTGATAATGAAACTGCTGCAATGAGAAATATGGCTCCAATTAAAGGTCCTCCAGGCACTCCTAAAATATCTGCAGTAGAAGAACCTATTAATCCAATAATCAAAGTATATATGTATTTATAATTTTTAGGTTTTTCATCTTCTGAAATATTTTTTCTTAAAAAAGAATTTTTTATATATTTTCCTCGTCTTTTTACTCCTGATATATAACTTTCTTTTTTTGTTTCTATACCGTGTATTTTAAGAAATATAGGCACTACTACAAGCATTGTAATTATGAGCCTGGAAAGTTGAAATATGCTTACTATAGTAATATCTGCTCCGACGGATACTGCCAGCATAGACATTTCTGATACTCCAGCTGGACTTGTACTTAAGAAAGCAGTAACCGGTTCTACTCCTTTAAACTCTTTTAGGAGATATCCTAGACCAAAAGATATAAAGAAGGTCCAAATCACCATTAATATTGCAGGTTTTGAAAGTTTTTTTATCTGCTTTAAATTT
>JAWSUU010000385.1:0-1236 GCA_033549325.1 Bacillota bacterium
TATGCAATGGTACTTCTTTTCCACTCTTTAATTTTAGTTTAACCGAATAAGTCTCGTTGGATGATACACATACGATTCTTCCAGGCATATTTATTGCTCCATTTCCTACTTTAACCAATACTCTGTTTCCACATTCCATTTTTACCTCCTTATGAACTTATAAAACTCTTCATATTCTTCTTGCGTATATGGTCGTCTATCTCCAATGCCTTTGATTTTTCTAAATTCTTTATGTTTATCTTGAATCCAAAATATGAAATCCATTCCCTTGACTTTATCTCCAACCTGTAACCCTTTATTTTCAACAAAGCCGTTAAACTCTTTTGTTTGAAGCACTTCTCTCTCAACTGTAATCATTCAATCCCTCCTAAAACGGACACATTCTTAAATCTAAATCCATATTGATAGAGAAATAGGGATAAACCCTATTCTCTAATCTTTATCTTCCTTTAGAATATCTGATACATCATCATCTTCATCTACTGTATAATCTACAAATACGTTGTTTTCATCTTCTACTTCTGTCATGTCTTCAGATAATTCAGTTTTGATAGTGTTATCTTCAGTAAGTTCTTTAGCAAATTCTACTTTTATAGGTGCATATTTAAGTGCTTGTTTTAATACAGTTTTCTTAGCCATTGCATCAAACTCATTGGTCCAAGGACTATATTTAGAACCATAACTTTGAGAATATTTACTAGCATGCTTTTGTATGTCCTCTTTACTCATTACATTAAAGCCAAACCCTTCGTCTTTAAGCTTGTAAACTGCATAATAATAGATTACATCACCTCTATCTTTCATAGCTGGTTTATGCTCTAATTTAAGGTCTAAGCCAAGGTTATAATCAAAGTCATCATTCTCATGTACCGCTTCACAGTATATATTTGTAAATTCTCCGCTTCTGTGGGCTAGATCTATTAATCCTTTATATCCAATCTGAAATTGTACTTCTAAAGTTCCTTTGTTTTTGTATGGTATTAGATATGCTTGACCTAGTGGTGTGTTTGGTTCTAATCCAAGTTGTGCTGCATTCATTAAAGCTCCCATAAATGATTTAGGAGTACATTCTGCAAGTTTAGGATTAGTTGATACTGCAGTTAATGCCATTCTGGTAAATCTTTCAGGTGTTATTACACTAGGTAGTGCTTTTTTAATCTGTGGTTCCATTGCCACTATCCATTGTTTCATTGTCTTAGGTTCTTCGTTTTTATCCACTTCGTTTTTTGTTCTTTT
>JAWSUU010000386.1:0-1233 GCA_033549325.1 Bacillota bacterium
GGTATGATTATAAAACCATCAACAGAATCTGTTGAAGTAGTTAAAGGACCTAACATAGGAAGTATGCCAATCAAAGAAGAACTAAAAAATAACCTTCAAAGTGAAATTATAATGAAAACTGAAGATAACATAACTACAGACGATATTATGCCGGCAGGAGCTAAGATACTACCTTTAAGATCAAATATTCCAAAAATATCTGAATATGTTTACTCAGTGATCGATGAAGATTTTGTAAATAGAGCTAAAAAAGCAGGTAAATCTGTAATAGTAGGTGGAGAAAAATACGGACAGGGATCAAGTAGAGAACATGCAGCTATAGCCCCAATGTATCTAGGAGTACAGGCTGTTGTTGCAAAATCCTTTGCTAGAATACACAAGAAAAACTTAATAAATTTCGGAATAATACCACTAGCATTTGAAAACAAGGAAGATTACGACAGTATAAATCAAGGAGATATTATCAATATTGCTAACCTAAAAGACCAGATAATGAGGGGAACTGTAGAAGCAGAAATCCAAGGTAAAAAAATAAATTTAAAACTAGAATTATCGGAAATTGACAGACAAGTTCTTAAAGCAGGTGGAAAACTAAACTTTATTAAGAAAAAGAATTAGTTTTGAGGAGGATACAATGATAAAGAAATCGTCACAGTTTAGAGAATTAATAAAAAAAGACGAGTTGATAGTAGCCCCTGGTGCTACCACTGCTTTATTTGGAAGACTTATACAGAATGCTGGATTTCCAGTAGTTTATGCTACAGGAGCTGGTATTGCAAATATGAATTTTTGTATTCCGGATTATAATCTAGTCACTATGCAGGAAAATCTTCAAATAGCAAAGAGAATCAATGATGCTGTAAATATTCCAGTAATAGCTGATGTTGATGACGGCTACGGTGCACCTATAAATGTATACAGAACAGCAAAAGAATACTCAAAAATAGGAATAGCAGGAATACAGATGGAAGACCAGCAAAATCCTAAAAGATGCGGACATTTTGAAGACCATATAGTTATACCTATAGAAGACATGGTAGCTAAAATTAAAGCAGCTAGAGATGGCTCAGAAGACCCGGATATGGTTATAATAGGCAGAACTGATGCCATATCAGCTACTGGGAGTTTTGAAGAAGCTATCATAAGAGCTCAAGCTTATTGTGAAGCTGGTGCAGATATGATTTTTATAGAAGCCCCTAGAACCCTAGAAGAAATTGAAGAAGTGAATAGAAG
>JAWSUU010000387.1:0-1228 GCA_033549325.1 Bacillota bacterium
GGCATTTGATTTTCATCTTTTTCTTTATTGTTTTTTTCCAGAGGATGTTCTATATAGTTTATAAGTTCTTTAGACATATCTTCAGGTTTTAAAATATAATCAACTATTCCCGTAGATATTGAACTTTTAGGCATACCATCGAATTTAGCTGATTTCTCGTCTTGAACCATTATCATACCACCGGCTTCCTTAACTGCCTTAAGGCCTAAGGTCCCATCACTCCCTGTACCTGAAAGGATTATAGCTATTGCTTTTTTACCCTTATCTACAGCTAGGGATCTGAAAAATATATCAATTGGTAAATTTAGATGAGTTTTACCATTCTTGTCTTCTAAAAAAAGTTTTCCGTGAAATATAGATAAATTTTTCTTAGGAGGAATTAAATAAATATTATCAGATTGAACAACCATGCCATCTTTCACAACTTGTACAGGTATTTTTGTATATCTTGCTAAAAGCTCATCCATTAAACTTTTATAATCCGGAGATAAATGCTGTACAATTATAAAAGCCATGCCTGTTTTATTCGGCATATTTGTGAAAAATTCTTTTAAGGCTTCTAATCCTCCAGCTGAAGCACCAATCCCTACATAGTAAAAATCCTTATCTATCTCTTTCAATTTTATCCCTCCTAATTGATAATTATTACTATTTTATCAAATAATAAATAAAAATCAAATAAAAATAATAGTTAAGCATAAAATATATTTGTTTTAAGTTCAAATTAACCCTTTAAAACGTAAATATATACTTTTATAAGTTATCGGTATTTAATCCTATAAGTTTAGAATTTTTACAAAAATTTAATGTAATTTCTTTAAATTAGAATAAAGAATTGAGAGCTTATGCCGAAATAATTAAGAAGACTATAAGATGAATAATAAAACTTAAGGGGCTACGAATGGGTATGAATCTAAATAAAGAAAATCAAATTAAAGATTATGAAGTGATTTCAGAAATAATGGAAGACTATTTGAGAAACTCCGAAAAAGGTTTGAATTTTCATAAAATAACCGATGGCGTATTAAAACTTTCAGAAGGAAAATTTGCTGTTTTTAATTTATATGAAGAAGACGGAGAACAATTTACAACTATGGCTGTATCCGGTGAAAACAAATTAATAAAAAAAGCTATGGATTTTTTACGCATAGATGTTGAAGGGAAAAAGTGGAATCATGATTCTATTAGAGCCGAAAAAATTAAACACGAAGTAATAACACGGTTTTCT
>JAWSUU010000388.1:0-1220 GCA_033549325.1 Bacillota bacterium
ATATATTGGTATATTGAAAAAATCTTTAAATTGTATTAATCAATATGGTTTTCTTAAATAAACTAACTCAGAATTAAAATACTAATCTTGCTTTGAATTAATGAGTATTATCTGTCTTATTTTTCTAATAGTTCATAATCTTTCAGCTCTAAAAACACTGAATTTAATTCTGCATTGAGTTGCTTTATATATTCTTTGCTAACTAGAGAAAACAGATTCTCTTCTACCTGTTCAAGTTCAAAAATAAAGTTCCCTTTTTTTAGATTCAATATAATCATATTAAAAACTTTTTTTATCTCGTTAGGCTTATCCTCTGTTAAAGAAATCCTAGCTTTTTTAGAATCTAAATCAAATTCCAAATAAATATTTTTACTCTCTTTCACAATCCTACATTTCTTTGTTTCCATATATTTTACCCCTTTCGCCAAATGCATCTTTACCACCTTCAAGTGTCTTCATACTAACACTCTTCCAATCTTTTAAGTTTTCACTATTACTTGTATCTATAAGATAATTACTGAATGGATTCCCAATATAGGTTTTATAATTATTTATTTCATGTTGTCTATAAATTGAATTATACGGTAAGGTTCTTACAGCAATATTTGCATCATGAGTTGCTATAATAACACGTTTACCTAACCTTGCTTTTTCTTTCAAAATAGGTACTATAATATCACTAATGTAATCATTACCAAGACTTTTTTCTGGTTCATCTAACAAATAAATATCTTGATCTTTATTCAATTCTTTATGAAGGAGCAACATAGATGATTCTCCTGTTGAAGGCTTATACTCATTTTCATTTATAGTAAATGTTTTTCTAAAAAGAACTAAATCATCAATATCATTTATTATATCTATTTTATCAATTTGTTTGAGATTAGTTATTTTTTCAAAGAGATCAACAGTATATAATGATTTTTTAATTCCAAATATACATTTAGAAAACTCTTTTTGTGGTGTTTTTCTACTACTATTCATATGCTTATAATCTCCAGAATTAATACTACCATCTTGCACTTTATATTCAGTTTTGCAGTATAACTCTCCCTTCTCACCTAAATCCCCAACATATTGAGATTCAGATTCAATTTCACTCTTAATACCATCAATAATTCCATTAACTTTTAGCTCAATTTTAATTCTATTACTTGCATATTCCTTAAAACCTGTATTGGATGGTTTTTCAGGATGTCCTATTTTCTTATAAATTTCTT
>JAWSUU010000389.1:0-1200 GCA_033549325.1 Bacillota bacterium
TTTAAAAGGAAAAGACATTCTTATAGAATCTAGAATAATTTCAATAGCAGATGCTTATGATGCTATGAAATCAAATCGACCATACAGAAAAGCCCTTACAAATATTGAAGTACTTAATGAACTTAGAAAAAATTCAGGGAAACAATTTGATAAAGATATTGTAGATATAGCAATAGGAAAAGTTTTATAATAACTTATCAAAGAAGTATTTAGGAGGAATTAAATTGAAAAATACTTAAAAATTCAAAAAACCTACGAATTAATTTTTTGCTTTATTTTACTCGGAAGTTTTTGAATGGGGAAAAATATACTCTTTTATTCTTACAGTATTTTCAAACTATTCAAATGATAGTATTAATTTTATAGAATTCTAGAAATAAACATGTTAAAATATATCAATAATATTATTATAAAAAAGGCAAATTTACCGAAAGATAATAACAAAATGTTGTGGACCTAATATTTATGATTGTAGTTGAGTTGCTTCTTTAGTTGCCTAAAATCGTATTAATAAGTATACAATTTTTTATTTTCTAAAAATAATGGGAAATTAGGGAGGCTTTATATGTTTAAAAAATTTATAGCAATTGCACTTTCTTTTATAATGTTTTTAACATTTATGCCCTTAGATGCCTTTGCTCAGACAACAAATTTTAGCGATATGCCTGAAGACTGGTCAACACAAGCATTAGAAAATGCAGTAAAAAATGGTCTGCTAAATGGAGCAGATGGTAAAATTATGCCTAAGGAAAACTTAACAAGAGCCTAGATGGCAGCAGTAATTAACCGTGCTTTCGGTGCAGAAGTTAAAGGAGATATATCAAACTTTAATGACGTGCCAAATGGAGCATGGTTTTTTGATGAAATGGCAAAAGCATTACATATGAAAACATTCATGGGAAGTAATAACAATTTAAACCCAAATGATGCAATAACAAGAGAATAAGCTTTCTTAGTCATAGCAAGAGCATTAAAACTTAAAAATTCTGAAGAAGAATTAGAAGGATTTAATGATCTAGACCAAATATCAGAGTGGGCAAAAGACGGAGTATATTCTCTAATACAAAATGGATATATACAAGGATCAGATAGAAACATAAATCCAAAAGGAAATATAACCAGAGCAGAATTTGCTCAACTTATGGATAACATAATAAAGCATTATATAAAAGTAACTAAAAATAAATCTATTTTCCCGAC
>JAWSUU010000390.1:0-1173 GCA_033549325.1 Bacillota bacterium
TATTCTATGATTTAAGCTGCTATTCTTTCATGTTTACTTTACAGAGTCTTATTCTTAAATTAATTTTATATTTTATTGTATCATCCTAATGTTAATTAATCCAACAGAATATCTTACTACAATTTTATAAGTATTTAGCTTTTTAATATATACTATATAGATAAAGTGCACAATAAATCTTTATTGTGCACTATTTGAAATTATGTTTATAATATTGCAGCTCCTAATACACCTGATAATACTATGACCAGAATAGGATGAGTTTTTGTTTTGTTTATTACTACAAATATTGCAACTGCTATTAATAAAGTTTGAATGTTAAAAATAGCAGTTCTCCCTACTGTAAAAGCTGAAGCTAAAATTAACCCGACTAAAGCAGGTCTAAGTCCGAAAAATATATCGTTTATTAATTTTGAATCTTTAAATTTTTCAACGTAGTTAGATAAAATCATTACAATAATAGCAGGAAATAAAATCACACCAAATGTATTAATAGCCGAACCCATTACTCCACCTAATTGAAACCCTATAAAAGTAGCACTGTTTATAGCTATAGGTCCTGGAGTCATCTGAGAAGTAGCTATAATATCTATGAATGTATCAAGATTTATCCAATGATTCTTTGTTATTATTTCATTTTGTATAAGGGGAAGCATACAATATCCCCCACCAAAGCTAAATATACCAATCTTTAAAAATGAATAAAAAAGTTCCGCTAATAACATATTTATTTGTCCTCATTTCTATTTTTTAAAATACCTAAAGTAACTGCTCCAAATATTATAAAAATCGGATTTATTTCGAATATAGCTATGCTTATGAAAGTTAAAACTATAATTAAAAGATTAAAAACTGTAACAGATA
The DNA here is from genome assembly GCA_033549325.1 of Bacillota bacterium. Taxonomy (GTDB): domain Bacteria; phylum Bacillota; class Clostridia; order Tissierellales; family Dethiosulfatibacteraceae; genus UBA8670. The sequence goes on from JAWSUU010000390.1 coordinate 865, forward strand.
ATAATCTTAATCCTGCAGTAAGAATTAATGCAACCACTGCCGCTCTAACACCATTAAATATTGAATCTATCATGCTTATATTTTTTATTTGGGCAAAGACAGATGCTATTGCCATAATAATAAAAAATGAGGGTAAAATCACTCCCAATCCAGCAGATAAAGCTCCAACTATACCATTTATTCTGTAGCCAATAAATACCGCATTATTTACAGCGATAGCTCCTGGAACTGATTGACAAACTGCTAAGGAGTCTCTAAATTCCTTAGATTCCATCCATTTATTATTCTCTACTACCTCTCTTTCGATAA
>JAWSUU010000391.1:0-1153 GCA_033549325.1 Bacillota bacterium
TATGAAAAAAATAAGCACTTTGATATTTTGAAGTTTTCAGTGTCTTAAAAACTTCTTAATGTTAATTTGTTATTTTACTTCTTACTTCAGTAGTCAACTAATAAAAAGTCTATTTATGTAATCTTTAATTAATGGTTTCCAAATCATCAACTTTATCTATATCTATGTTGTAATTATTTTTAAAATACACTTCAAATACATCCTTATTGTATTTTTTAATCAAGTTTCTCCCTCCAGTATCTCCTTCTAAATTCATCAGTTCATTTTTATATTTTACCGAAAAAATTGTTGGACTACTTTTTTTCTTGTTGAATACAGGTAGAATTATACCCTTGTGCTTCTTAAACTCATTAATTAAAACATTTATTATATCTTTATCGATAAATGGTTGATCACCCATCAAAAACATATATCCTTTAGTTAAAGAGTTGCTGTTTTTTACACCTATTTTTAATGATTCAGACATTCCTTTAGAAGCATCATAGTTTCTTATTTTTGTTATTTCTTTATGTTTTATCAATTTATTAATTTTTTCATTTTTATACACAAGTATTATCTCATCTAAATTTGATTCAACAATATTGTTGCAAACCATTTCAATTATGGTTTTGCCTTCTATTTTAGATAGCAGTTTATCATTTTTTCCAAACCTTTTCGAAAAACCTGATGCTAAAATAATTCCTATAATCATTTAAATTCCTCCACTAAAAACACTTTTTCCAAGAAGTCACTACAATTGCTTTCAATAACCATCTTTATTTTTTCTGCTTTTATTAGGTTTTTTCTATTAACTTTATTTAATACCAATATGATTCTAGCTTTTCTAACTTTAAATAAACCATTCTTATTTTCTATTAGTTTTATTATATCATTTTCATCTATGATGAATCCTTCTTTTCCACCTGTAATTTTTATAAATTCTTCCAGTCCCAATACATTTTTAGTATCTTTTTTTGTTCCCAGGGAATCCATACCTACTACACCAATTAGTATGCTTGTCTTTTCGGGCACTATTGGTTCAGTTTTTCTAGGAGCTTTAATTGGCTTTTTTTTAGCGCCGTCTCCTTCGACTAATATATAATCATATTTATTTGCTTTAAAAAGTCGATTAATATCAACTTTCTTATATCCTTTTAGCTTACCCTCTTCAATT
>JAWSUU010000392.1:0-1139 GCA_033549325.1 Bacillota bacterium
CCTCCTAGTTATTTTTATTTCATTTAACTAGGAGGTTTTTAATTTAAATGTTTTCACAAAAAACTTTTCACACTACCAAAAAATCATTTATTATCATTATAAATTTTTATTAAGGCTTGGGTTCCGTCGTTTTCTAAACCTTTTTCAACCATTTCATTATACATTTTTAACACTGTATTAAGGATTTTCAAATTTATATTTCTATTATCCATTTCTTTTTTTACAATATTCATATCTTTTACAAAATGTTTAATAAAGAAACCGGGTGCAAAATCTTTACTAAGAGCTCTAGGAGCCATATTGTCTAATTGCCAACTTCCTGCAGCTCCACCACTTATTGCATTTAACATTTTTTTAGAATCTAAACCAACTTTTTTTGAATAGATTAAAGCTTCAGTATATGCCGCAGTATTTCCTGCTACCACAATTTGATTCGCAGCTTTTGTATGTTGACCAGATCCTGGCTTACCGAGATAATTTATATTAGAACCCATGTATTGGAGTAAAGGCTTAATTTTTTTGAAATCACTTTCATCTCCACCTACCATTATAGATAAAGTACCTTTTTGTGCTCCAGTGTCTCCACCAGAAACCGGTGCATCCATAATTCTTAAACCTCTTTTTTTTCCTTCATCATAAAGTTTTTCTGCAAGAGCTGGTGAAGAAGTGGTCATATCTATAATTAATGTACCTTCTTTTGCATTCTCAAAGATACCGTTATCACTTAGATATACTTCTTCAACATCTTTAGGATAACCAACCATTGTAAAAATATAGTTTGCATTTTCTATTGTTTCTTTTATAGTTTTACATGCTTTAACACCTTTTTCTTTTTCGAGTGCCAATGCTTTACTATAAGTTCTATTGTATACTTTTACATTGTAGCCATTTTTAACTAAGTGGCCTGCCATTTCTTTGCCCATAACACCTGCGCCTATCCATCCTACATTTTTCATATTAACCTCCTTAATATTGTATAAATATATACTTATGTTAAATATTATCATATTTCTTGATAAAATCAAGTTTATTAAAGCAAATACAGTAAATTAACGATATCTTAGGTGAATTGAAAAAGTAAACGCAAATATCCATCAATATAAAAAAACAAAGGAAAAACTATTGAAATTATTGATTAT
>JAWSUU010000393.1:0-1125 GCA_033549325.1 Bacillota bacterium
TAACATTTACACCTTTTAAAAGAGCATCATCAGAAGCTGATTCTTTTTTAACTTTTTCTACATCATCTTCATCATCATCGTCATCTGATGTTAAATCTATATCGTCAGGTAAGCCACCTATCTCTATATCATTTTCGTCTAACTCTTTGTAAAAATCATCTATGGCATCAGGGTCAATGTCTTCTAGCTTTTCTAATTCTTTTTCTATTGCCTTATACTGTACTATACCATCTTTTTTACCTTTTTTTATAAACTTATTTTTAACTTTATCAAATTTCTTATCCATTTATTAAATGCTACCCCCTTGTCTTAATTTATTTATTTCTTTATAAATTTTGTTAATTTCTGATAGTATCTCTTGATTATTGGGGTCTTCTTTTAACCTCTCTCTTAATGATAATAACTCCCTTTCTAGATGTTTAATCAGAATTTTATTTGCTAGAAAATCCAATTCTTCTGTTGTTATCTCAACTTTACCTGAGATTGAATTTTCTTTAGGTTTGTAATCATTATGAAAGTCTTTTCCAAATATTTCAGAAAATTTTCTATTGTATTTACTTATGATGTACTCGAAAAGTTCTTCGTCATTCGATGCTAAATCTAACAATTTATCTAGATAATTTTCTAAGTCTGAATCTTGAATTACTTTTTTTCTATCTTTAGTCTTTTTTAATGCTTTTTGTCTAGTATTTTTTCTTGAAAACTTTTTATTATATTCCTTTAATAAATTTTCTTTTGAAATATTTGTTTTTTCAGAAATTTTTTCTATCACCAGTTCTCTTTCAATAGAATTTGATACATTTTTAATGTTTTCTAAAAAAATTTCAATATATTTTACTTTGCCTTTATTAGTCTTTATGTCAAATTTATTTGAATAATAATCATCTAAATAACTAAAATAATCTAAAGCATTATTAATTTTATCTTTAAATTTTGCTTTACCGTATTTAGTTATAAAATCATCAGGGTCCATATCGTCTGGAAAAATTACTGCTTTAGCATCAATATTGTAGTTTTTAAATAAATTTAAGGCTTTAATAGCTGCTTTCTTTCCAGATTCATCAGAGTCGTATGCAATGTAAAATTCATCAAAATATTTTTTAAGTAATTTTACCTGATATTGTG
>JAWSUU010000394.1:0-1107 GCA_033549325.1 Bacillota bacterium
GTACAGGTATTTCACTTGCAAATTTTGGTAAAAAGAACTCAAATGACTTACTTATGCTGTCATGCGAGCCTGATTTTATTAGGTTAAATAGAGAATTATTAGATAAATCAAAAAATGAAAATGAAGTAAAAAAATCTATAAAGAACATTGTGAAATATGTAAAAACACAAAATACAGAGATAATTGGGGATTTTATAGAGAGTGAAGAAGAGTTGAAATTACTAGAAAAAATGGGGATTAATTTAGCTCAAGGATTTTACTTTAAAAAATAGAGTCCGGATTATACCGGATTCTATTTTTTTGTTTGTAAATATTCTATAAATTGTTTTGCTATACGGGGGGATCTACCACTTCTTCTAACAGCAAATTTTTCAGCTTCTTTTTCTAATTCTTCTACAGGTATAGATATATTGTGCTGAATAGCTAGCTCCCTTACAATATTTAAAAAATCTTCCTTGTCAGGCCTATAAAAGCTTACCATAAGGCCAAATCTATCAGATAAAGAGGATATTTCTTCTATAGTTTCACTTACATGGAGATCATCCCCATCTCTATCAGAAAAAGTTTCTTTTATCATATGTCTTCTGTTACTTGTAGCATAAATAGAAATATTTGAAGGTTTTGAATATATTGAACCTTCAAGAATGGCTTTAAGTTCTCCAAATTCATCATCATTTTTTGTAAAAGATAAATCGTCAATAAACAAAATGAATTTTAATGGATTTTTGCTTAAAACATCCATTATCATAGGAACATTTTTTATCTGCTTTTTTGATATTTCCACTAGACGAAGACCTAAGTTTTTGTATTCATTTACTATTGCTTTTACAGTTGAAGACTTGCCTGTGCCAGCATCTCCATAAAGAAGTACATTAGCTGCAGGTTTTTTATTAATTAAGGCAGTAGTATTATCCAGGACAAGTTTTCTTTCTCTTTTATAACCCTTTAAATCTTCTAGAGTTATATTATCAGGATTTTTAACAGGTATAACTCTTCCATCAACAGCTCTAAAAGTGTGATACTTAGAATACATTCCATACCCATAGGATGAAATATTATCCATTCTGTCCATATACTTACTGTAGAAATCATAATTCTCGTTTCTCC
>JAWSUU010000395.1:0-1092 GCA_033549325.1 Bacillota bacterium
TTTCACCTGGGCAAGTGCTACTCAGGCAGAAAAAGCTGAAGTAGCCATGCAGATGTTCTTTGAAAACACGGAGCAGTATGCTGGCAATTTTGCCAAGGAATCTACTGAGACGGTTACCGGATCAATAGGCTTACTCCAAGCTGCTCTTGGGTCTTTTACAGCCGGACTTGGAAATGCAGATGCAGATATGACCAACCTAACCCAAAACCTGGTAGATGCTTTTCAGTCGGTGGTAGAAAACATAGTGCCTATCATTGAAAATATTGTAGTTGCTTTACCTCCGGCAATGGACGGGATCATACTTGCTATTGGAGAACTTTTACCACTTTTATTAACTACAGTAACTGATTTATTCAGTCAGGTACTTGGAACATTACTTAGCTTACTTCCTGAACTTATCCCTGCAGGAGTAGAAGCAGTAATGACTATTATACAGGCACTCATAGATAATCTACCACTATTAATAGAAGCAGCAATAATGTTAGTTACAGCTTTAAGTGAAGGGATAGGGTTATCGCTACCGGAATTAATACCTTCCATGGTAGAAGCGGTAATATTAATAACTGAAACTTTAATTAATAACTTAGACCTTGTCCTTGATGCAGCTTTTCAGATTATAAATGGTTTGGCCCAGGGACTTTTAAACTCACTGCCTACTTTGATAGAAGCACTTCCTCAAATCATCAACAGCATAATATTATTCATAACAAACAATCTGCCGAGCATAATTAATATGGGAGTGCAGATAACTATTCAGTTAGCAAAAGGACTTATAAGTGCAATACCTCAACTGGTGGCTCAGCTTCCTCAGATTATTGCTTCCATAGTAGGAGGTTTTACGAAAGGCATACCTTCAGTAAAGGACGTAGGTAAGAACATATCAAAAGGCTTATGGGATGGAATACACTCTATGATTGGATGGTTAAAAGGAAAGGTTGACAACATGGTAGGTGGAATTGTTAAAGGTGTAAAAAATGTGCTGGGAATAAATTCTCCTTCCAAAGTATTTGCAGGAATAGGGGCAAATATGAGCGAAGGAATAGGAGAAGGATTCACCAAATCCATGAAGGATGTTGAAAACCAGATGAACAG
>JAWSUU010000396.1:0-1086 GCA_033549325.1 Bacillota bacterium
GAATGCAGCAGTAGTCACAACTATATATGTCATTTAGGAGCTGGATATTATGAATCAAAACTATGAAATATTGATGGAAGTAAAAAATCTAAAGAAATTTTATACTCTAAAAAGTGGCAAATTATTGGACAGAAAAGTCAAGTATGCTCGTGCAGTAAATGATATTACCTTCAACATTTACAAAGGAGAAGTACTTGGAGTCGTTGGAGAATCTGGTTGTGGAAAATCTACCCTGGGTAGAACTTTAATACAAATGGATACGCCTACTGACGGACAAATAATTTACAAAGACCAAGACATCACTAAAATACCTGATAAGGATTTTAAAAAATATAAAAAAGAAATGCAAATGATATTTCAAGATCCTTTTGCATCTCTAAACCCTAGACATAGAGTTGGTACTGCCCTTGAAGAAGTATTTAAAATTCACACTGATTTAAACCATGAAGAAAGAAAAACAGAAGTAACCAGGCTGCTCAAAGAAGTAGGCCTAAAACCGGAGCACTACAACTCCTACCCCCACCAATTCAGTGGAGGACAAAGGCAGAGAATTGGCATTTCAAGAGCTATAGCGTTAAATCCTGAATTAATAATATGTGATGAGGCTATTTCAGCACTAGATGTATCTATCCAAGCCCAAGTACTTAATTTATTAAGGATAATACAGGATAAATATGACCTTACATACCTATTTATAACTCACGACTTAGCTGTAGCCAAACACTTTTGCGATAGAATTATGGTTATGTATTTGGGGCACATAATGGAAATGACAACTACTAAAGAACTTTTTGCAAATACTATGCATCCATATACTATATCCTTATTAATGTCTGCACCTAGACCAAATGTTAAAAGAGAAAGAGAAAAGATAGTTTTAGAAGGAGAAGTACCAAGTTTAGTTAACCCTCCTACAGGATGTCCTTTCAACACCAGGTGTCCAAAAGCTAAAGATATCTGTTTTAAAGAAGTACCTGAGTACAGGGAAGTATCACCAGGACACTACATATCCTGTCATTACCCTGTAAAAGATGGTAAACTATAAAAAATATTAAAATTATTTAAGGAGAAAATCTAATGAATTTT
>JAWSUU010000397.1:0-1082 GCA_033549325.1 Bacillota bacterium
TGTATTTATAAATCCTGGAGCTACAGCATTTACAGTAATATTTTTTCTTCCTAATTCTTTTGAAAGAGTCTTAGTAATACCAATTATCCCTGCCTTTGATGCTGAATAATTAGTTTGACCAAAGTTTCCTTCAACTCCAGCTAATGAACTGATATTAATGATTCTTCCCCAGTTGTTTTCAGACATTTTAGCACTCGCATATTTGCAACATAGAAATACAGATTTTAAATTAACATCTATAACTTTGTCCCACTGATCTTCTGTCATCTTCTTTAACGGAGAATCCATTGTGATACCTGCATTGTTTACTAAAATATCAATTTTACCAAATTCTTCTACAGTTTTTTCAACTAAACTCACTACTTCATCAGATTTTGTCACATCACATTTAACTGCTAAGCCTTTTCCATCAAAATCTTTGAAACTATCTACTACTTCCTGGCATCCTTCTAAATTGATGTCCGTTACAATTACTTTAGCCCCTTCTTTAGCCAACCTAAGAGCAATGTCTTTTCCTATTCCTCTTGCTGAACCTGTTACTATTGCTACTTTATCTTTTAATCGCATTTTATCCTCCATTTAATTAATAAAATATTGGTGATACTAACATTATAAATCCTGCACATATTAAGGACATTACTACTGTTGTTACGAAAACATGCTTGTACCCTTTAGCATATGATACTCCACTAAGAGAGAAGAATACTACAACAACCGAGTTCCAAGGTAATGAATCAAATCCTAAGGAAGCCGTTGAAATTAATCTGTGAAGAAGTTCAGGATGATATCCCCAATCTAAAAATGTTTGTCCAAATAATTCTAATATCATAGTCATACTTCCTGATGAAGAACCCGTCATTGCTGAGAATACACTAGTAACTGATATTACTTTAAGTAGTCCCGGTATATTAGCATTAAGCATGAAATCTTTCATAACTTCAAAGAAAGGTGCTGCCTGTACAGTTCTTGCTACTCCAACTATTACTGATACATATATTAAAGGCATGATACCGTTTACAATACCAGCGTTAATAGTTTTAAATTTGTCTTTCATAGCATTATTAAATAAGACCATACCTACT
>JAWSUU010000398.1:0-1064 GCA_033549325.1 Bacillota bacterium
GTCCCAACAAATAAGGTATGTCAAGCTTTGCAGCATATTTTATTGCTTCTATTTTATCTCTACTAGATATTTCGTTTTCTAGACTCATATCAAAGTCTATTTCTCCTTCTACCTGAATACCAGTTTCTGAACTGTAAGATATTCCTTCATTATTGGATTTCTCTTCGTTTTCTACTTCTTCCGCCATTTCGTTTTCATCTAATGTAGATTTATTGGTTTCCTTATCTGTTTCCTTAGAAGCTTCTCCTGTGTTTTTTGTATTGTCTGTTCCTTCACCGGAATCTATTATTATTTCTTCATTTTCTTCCACATCTTCATTGTTTTCTCTTGTTTGTGTGTTTTCTTCATCTTCTTTAATATTTTCATTATCTTCATCATCTGCTGCAGCTGTTTCAGTGGTACTTATTTTTTCCTTTTCCTGGTCAGCTTCTTCTTGGACATCAAAACCAGCAGGTTCCTTTGACACCTGCTGGCTAGAGTTTGCTATATAAAATACTATAGGAATAATCAAGACAATTATAAGTATAACTATTATCTTTTTATTCATATCTTTACCTACTTAATTTTTATTATTTGGCAAGTAATCTCTCCATAACTATTACGGCTTCTAGTCTAGTAGTAAGCCCTTTAGGATCAAATTCTCCTGAAGTTCTACCTGTCATTACTTCCAGTTCTTCAACCATTGCTGTACCTTCTAAAGCCCAAGTTGAAAGTTCTTCTTCATCACTAAAATCGAAATTAATCTCTTCAGATTCTAAGTAATATTTTTTCTTAAGCATTCTAGATGCCATTACCGCCATTTCTTCTCTTGTTATGTTTTCATTTGGCTTGAATTCAGTTGCTGATACTCCTTCAATTAACCCTAGGTCGTATGCTGCAGCTACTTCGTCGTAGAACCAGTTATTAGCATTTACATCTTCAAATATATCACTACCCTCATAATCATTCATATCCATAAGTCTTACTAGCATTGCTGCAAATTCAGCTCTAGTAACTTCTGTGAAAGGATCAAATTCTGCTCCTCTTCCCTGAACATAACCTCTTGCTGACATTCTATTTACTAT
>JAWSUU010000399.1:0-1061 GCA_033549325.1 Bacillota bacterium
GACCTAGACCCGATAGAAATAGGAAGAAATTTTCCGGTTTCTATAGGAGCTGTAGCAGATCCTAAAAAAGCACTTAAAGCAATTCTTGAAGAAGCTAAAAAAATTAAACCGGAAGGTATAGACAGAAAAGAAGTAAAAGAAAAAATAGAAAATTACAAAAAAGAATTCAAAGCATCAAATAAAAAAATATCTGAAGATACTAGATATCCAATGACACCTCAAAAAATATTAAAAGATGTAAGAGAAGTATTCCCTGAAGACGGTATAATAGTAACAGATGTAGGTTGGAATAAAAACGGAGTAGGACAGCAGTTCGATATTACTCAACCGGGTACTATAATGCACCCAGGCGGACTAGCAACGATGGGTTTTGGTCCTGCAGCAATTCTAGGTGTTAAACTAGCAGCACCTGACAAAAAAGTAATAACTTTAGTTGGAGATGGTGGATTTGGAACAAATCCTTCTGTGATGGCAACAGCTGTTGAGCAAAATATTCCCGTAGTATGGGTTATCATGAATAATAACGCATTTGGTACTATAGCTGGATTAGAATCATCTCACTACGAACACTCATTTGGTACTATCTTTAAAAAGAAGAACGGCGAAAAATACAATCCTGAATGGACTGATATAGCAAAGGCATACGGAGTTAAAAGTAAAAAAATAAATAAGGCTGAAGATTTTAAAGCAGCATTTAAGGAAGCTATAGAAGCAGATGAACCTTACTTATTAGATGTACCAATGGAAAACATTCCTGTTCCTACTGATGGTATATGGAATATAAATGATATATATACACCTAAAGATAATGTAGTGGATGGTAAGTTTACAGGTGGAGAAGTAGTAAAATCTAAGCATAAAGCTACAAAATAATTCTAAAAAATATGTTTTTACATATTAAATAAAAAAAGAGGAGGATTCATAATGTTATCAAAAAGAAAATTAGCCTTAATATTAAGTTTACTTTTAGTAATGACATCATTTGCAGGATGTTCTCAAGGAGCTGAAGAGGTATCTTTTCCAGAAAAAGATATAGAGGGATACATAATGTGGGGAGCAGG
>JAWSUU010000400.1:0-1035 GCA_033549325.1 Bacillota bacterium
TATAAAAATAAGCGTCTATAAAGAATTGTCTTTTAGACGCTTCATCTTATTATTTACTAACTTTGTTCGCTAACTTTTTCTTCTTCTTTTCCCATTAATAAATTGGAGCCTTTTTCTGAAACGTATCCAAATAAAGCTCCAGCAACCAATCCAATAACCGCAGTTATAGCATCTCCTGATCCGAAATAAATAGCTGCTCCTATAAAAGCTCCTGGAATAAATGCTAAGAGTGAAATATTAGCTTGCAAACACATTGCAAATGCACCAATAGCTACACCTATTGATAATGCAGCAGTTCCTCCTACCATCGGGGTAAGTATATTAGTTATTTGAATCATCACAATACCCCATAATACTCCACTTAAGTTTGAAAGAAGTGCTTTTTTTAATCCATCTTCTTTACCACCTGCTGCATAAAAAGTTGCCCATGCTGCAAATCCACACCATGTAGACCAACCTAATACAACACTCATTGCTGTCCATACTCCTGCTAATACTCCAATGCTAATTCCTAAACTTAATAATAAATTCATAATTAATCCTCCTATTTTTTTTAATATATTGAATTTATGATATCTTTATGTGGCGAAGAAATAACAGAATAACTAGTTATGCTTCCTGAATCTTTAAGTTCATTAAGACATGAATCAATAGCTGATTTTACAGATGAAATTTCTCCTGTAATAATCATGAATCCTTTTCCTCCTAGTCCTCTAGCTATTCTAATCTCTATTAGCTTTACTTTAGAAGCCTTCACTGCAATGTCACCTGCCTGTATAGAGGTTAATGCTGAAATTGTTTCTATTATTCCAAGTGATTTTATTTCACTTATATCAGCCGTGCCTGATATTGCTGGTATTATCGTTTCATCAATATTAGTCAAAAGATGCGTTTGTACAATAAATATACCTCCAACAATTTCACCAGTTTTTATCGATGATTTAACAGATTCAACTCTACCACTCACCATTACTATATGTTTACCTGGGCATACTGGGGTTGATAATATAAGTTCTACGTCACCTGATTTTAACA
>JAWSUU010000401.1:0-1016 GCA_033549325.1 Bacillota bacterium
AATCCTTCGTAAAAAGAAGGTAATACAAAAATATCACTTTTTCTAAAAATATCACCTAATTCATATTGACTAACCATTCCTGTAAATTCAATATTCTTATTAATATTCTTATTAATATTCTCTCCGGTCTTTTTTATATTATCAGACTCCTCTCCTTTTCCAGAGCCTACTATGATCAGATTTAAATTCTTATTAATAGAAATAATTTCATCATAAGCATTTACTAAATGCATTACTCCTTTAGAATAACTAAGTTTTCCAGCATAAACTAGGTTTATGAGTTTATTTTCTTTTTTTTCTATATTTGAATAAAAGACATCACTATTGTATGCACTTCCCATTGTGAAAATTTTATTCTTTTCTATTCCATATTTTTTATGGATTTTCTCTTTTTGAAAATTATTTAATGCAAATACAGTCTCTATATTTCTGCATTCCTTAATTACTTCAGCAGAATATTCCTTAGATTTTTCTAATTGTCTTAGGTCGGTTCCGTGGCAAATTCCTATCATAGGTATATTAGGATACCATTTTTTAACTAAGGCTGTTAACATCCAAAGGTGATGAGATAAAATAATATCTGGCTTAAATTTCTCAACTGCTACTTTTATCACTTTTTTAAAAGCTTTTTCCCATTGAATTAACATTTGTTCATTCATATCTGTGTATTTAGTACTTTCATAGGGCATTACATCACTCATTCCTACTACTTTAGAGGGTAATTCATCTGTTTCGAAATATACAGGATAGAAAGATATTTTTTTATCTTTTATTAGTTTGATTTTATCATTTTTACTTATTCCTGCTACTACAGCCTGATTGTATCCCTTTTTATACATTTCTTTAACTAAAGATTGTAAAAAAATTCCACTTCCAGTATTCCCCGGTTTTTGTGCTATTATTTGAAGTACTTTTTTCATCTATACCTCCATCTTAGTTTCCTTATAATTTCAATTTTTATTTATATATTATCTTATCATTAATTTACTATGTTTTTAATAGAAGTTATTAAATTT
>JAWSUU010000402.1:0-971 GCA_033549325.1 Bacillota bacterium
AAACAAATATTTATATTTATTTAAGAATTTGTTATTTTTTATATTATATAATAAAATTGTTTTTAAACAAAAGAATTTCCTTTGATTACCAAAGGTATTACTGAAAGTAAATTTATAATTTAAGAAGGAGTTTTCTATGGAAGAAAATAATTATAAGTACCACTATATTGAAAAGCAAAATATAAATTTACAAGATTTAAAAATCCAAGGCAGAATCCTCGACATCGGTGGAGGCGGAGAGGGTATTATAGGAAAAATTTTTGGAGAGAAAGTTGTAGCTATTGACCCCAGCAAAAGAGAATTGGAAGAAGCTGCAGATGGTCCTTTGAAAATAGTAATGGATGGCACATCCCTTAATTTTTTAGATGGAACTTTTTATAGCGCTACTTCTTTTTTTACATTTATGTTTATTCCAAACTCCAAGCATGAGACCGTAATTAAAGAAATATATAGAGTAATTAAACCTGGTGGAAAGTTTTATGTTTGGGATGTTAAAATTCCGGAATTTGATGAATCCTTAGGTTTGGATAAAGACAAAACTCTTTACGTTGTTCCTTTACTAGTTGATTTAGGTAATGAAAAAATTGATACAGGATACGGTACCAAGTGGTATTCAAAACCTCAATCTAAAGAGTATTTCAAATCTTTATGTGAAAAAATTGGATTTAAAGTTATATTAAGTGAAAAATATGGAGAAACATATAAATTGATATTTGAAAAGTGATTATATTTTAAGCGGAGATTTTTCTCCGCTTTTTTATTTATCCCTTCTTAGATGTATAAAGAAGGGGATTTTATGGTATAATTAATTTATAATCACTTTTTCTATGGAGGAATTTTATGGTATTTACCTTAGGTTCATTGAGCTGGATTTTCGTAATAAATATTTTACTAGCTTTTGTAGTTATATTTCTTGAAAGAAAGGACCCTACAGCTACCTTAGCATGGGTGCTAGTTCTTTTAATGATTCC
>JAWSUU010000403.1:0-964 GCA_033549325.1 Bacillota bacterium
TTCTTTTCAAAGCCTTTTTCATTAATTTTATTTAGAAGTATATTTTCCTTTTCTGTTAATTCTTTTTTAGTTTTTTTAAGGCTTTCTTCTATACCTTTAAGTTGTGTTTCAAGTCTAATTCTTTCTCCCTTTAAATCATCGAATTTTTTGTTGGTTTCTTCTTTTTTTTCTTGTTTTTCCTTTAGTTTTTCTTTTTGATTTTCGATAAGATATAATAGCTCTTCATATTTTTCGTCGCCTTTTAAAGATTTATTTAGCTCTTCCATTTGAGTTTCATATTTTGTGATATCTATTTCCAATAATTTTAACTGTGCAGATTTTTCTTTCTTTTGATTTTCTAATTTATCAATTATTTCTTCTAATTCTTTCCTTCTTTTTCTACTTTCTTCTGATGCTTTTATTTTTTGATCTATATCAGATATTTTCTGGTTAATATCTTTATGCTGTTTTTTTAAATCTTCTACATGGGTTTCATTATTATTTAAATCTTTTATATATTCTTCTACATTATCCATTAGACTTTTTATTTTCTGACTTAATACTGCTTCTTCACTTTCAAATTTATTTATTTTTTTAATCATTTTTGATACTTCTTCATCCAATTTGTCTAAATCTTTTTTTGATATACCTTTTCCTTTGAACTCAGCTTTTTTTACATGATCTTTAGAACCGCACACTGGACAGGCTTCTCCAGCTTTTAGCTCTTTAGCTAATACAGCTCCCATATTTGAAAAATACTTATCCTTAAGATTATCATATTCTACTGATTTTTCTTCATATTCTTTCTTTAACTGGTTTTTATCTTTTATTACAGTACCTATTTCTTTTTCTAATCTTTTAATTTCTTTTTCAGTACTTTCAATATTGGACTTAATTTTAATGTCTTTATCAATTTGGGAAACTTTATTTTCTTCTACTTTAAGTTGATCCTTATAATCTATTAGGTTATCTATATCCTTCCCTA
>JAWSUU010000404.1:0-938 GCA_033549325.1 Bacillota bacterium
GTTAAAGCAGGAAAAACGCTTCATAAGCAATTCAAGGACAATGACGATGTAGAAATTACATTAATTGACAAGAATCATTTTCATACTCTCATGACGGAACTTCATGAGGTAGCGGCTTTTAGAACTGAGCCGGATTCAATTAAAATTGATTTATTTAAAATTTTCGCAGAGAGAAAGGTAAATGTAGTAGTAGATAAAATTAATAACATTAATTTTAAAGAACAGAAGTTATATTCTAATGAAACAGAATACGACTACGATTATCTAATTTTAGCAACAGGTAATGAAGCAAACTTCTTTGGAGTAGAAGGAGCAGAAGAGAATTCCTTTACCCTGTGGTCATATGAAGATGCTATTAAAATAAGAAAGCATATTGAAGAAATGTTTTTGAAAGCTTCATATGAAAAAGACGAAGAAGAAAGAAGAAAAATGTTGACCTTTGCTGTAGGTGGTGGAGGATTTACCGGTGTTGAAATGGCCGGTGAATTAGGAGACGCTAAAAAAAGTCTATGCAGAAAATACGGCATCGATGAAAAAGAAGTTTCCATATATAATATAGAAGGTTTAGACAGAATATTAAATATGTTGGAAAGTGATTCACAGGTTAAAAAGGTAGAAGATAAATACTACAAAAAACTTGGAATTGAACTATTAAAAAATTCTTTTATAGTAAAGGTAGATAAGGATTCCGTAACATTAAAGGATGGAACCGTAATACCTACATATACTTTAATTTGGACTGCAGGAATTAAAAACTGCGATTTCTGTTCTGGTTTAGGTATAGAAACTGGAAGAGGTGGTAGAATATTAGTAGATGAACATATGAAAACTAATAGCTACGATAATGTTTATGCAGCAGGAGATAACACATACTACGAAGACGAGGATGGAGTTTTACCTCAAATAGTAGAAGCAGCAGAACAATCAGGACACACTGC
>JAWSUU010000405.1:0-913 GCA_033549325.1 Bacillota bacterium
TCACTTAACATACTATCCAATCCGCTTCCATTAACTCCTGAATTAAGCATAAGTTGAACCATAGCTATTCCAGCAAATAGAGCGATTGCTGCTCCGGAAATCTGCTTGAATGTGTTTTTCCATGCGAATTTTACATCTTCAGATTTCATACCGTGCATAAAGTGTGTTAGTAAGGCTACCAGCATAAATGGTATTGTACCTGGAAGGTATGCCCATGCTAAGGAATAATTAAGACCAGTACCTAAAACATTAGGTATTGTAATTGTTTGTGATGCTAAAAATCCTTTCAATCCTAATGCAGGAATTCTTGTGATAACTAGAATTGCTGCAATTAGTAAATAAGGTGTCCATGCTTTAAGTAAAGTCATATTTGATTCTGCAGTCTTTCCTAAATCAACCTTTGATCTCCAATCATCTTCCCATTCTTCTTCTTTTGGGAAATTCCAAGTATCTTTTGGCATTAGGAAACCGCTTTTAGCAGCTGGAACAACAATAAATAGTCCTATTAATGCTCCTACTAAAGATGGAAGTTCTGGTCCAAAAAGCATTGCAATTATCAAATAAGGTACTGTGAAAGCTAAACCTGTAAATATTGCAAAAGGTGCTACTTTAAGACCTTCCTTGAAAGATTTGTTTTTACCAAAAAACCTAGTCATAAGTCCTAGAGTTAGAAGGGGTATAAATGTACCTACTACAGCATGTCCAAGTGCTGTCCATTTAGTTAATTCCATTTGAAATACTGCAGGGTCAGCTCCTATTGCATTTAGATTTGTTGCTAAAGTACCCATAGCTCCTATTACAGGGGTACCAACTGCACCAAAGGCAACAGGGGTGCTGTTAAGTATTAATGCTACCATAGCTGCCGCTAATGGAGGAAAACCTAATCCAACTAAAAGTGGTCCTGCTAGAGCTG
>JAWSUU010000406.1:0-912 GCA_033549325.1 Bacillota bacterium
TTTGCAGATAGAGAATATAATGATGATGGCACTTTAGTATCAAGAAGCATTAAGAATTCTGTAATAACAAATAAAGATAGATGTGTAGATAGGGTTATTAATATGATAATGTATAACTATGTTGAAACAATTAATGGTAAAAAAATAGAAATTATACCGGATACTATATGTGTTCATGGTGACAATGAAAACTCCCTTGAACTAATAAAAGAGATTAGAAAAAAATTAGAAAAAACTGGAATAGAAGTAAGTTCTTTTAATGTTAAAGGTTGATTTTATGATAAATTATAAACCTTATGGTGATAGCGGATTGCTAATAGAAATAGGTAATGAAATATCAGAGGAGATTAACAATAAGGTTTTGACCTTTACAAATTTAATAGAAAATGAGCTGGGTTCCATTATAGTTGAAACAATACCAGCATACAATAGTGTCCTCATTATATATGATCCTCTTGAAATAGATTATGAAAACTTGATATCTAAGGTTAAAGTTTTGGAGGAAAACATAAGCGATATAAATAAAGTTCAAAATAGAATAATACTCATACCTACAACATATGGCGGAGAATATGGTGAAGACTTAAAAGTAGTTGCTGAATACAATGATTTAACAGAAGAAGAAGTTATAGATATTCATTCCGGTACTCTTTACAGGGTTTATATGTTAGGTTTTACTCCAGGATTTCCATATCTAGGAGGCATGTCTAAAAAGATTGAAACACCAAGAAAGAAAACACCTAGAAAACGAATAGAAAAGGGATCGGTAGGAATTGGCGGTAAACAAACAGGTATATACAGTACAAATAGTCCAGGGGGATGGCAAATAATTGGAAGAAGTCCTTTGGAGCTTTTCGATATTAAAAAGTCTAAATCTTTGATAAATCCAGGTGATTTTTTAAAATTCGAATC
>JAWSUU010000407.1:0-879 GCA_033549325.1 Bacillota bacterium
CTTAGGTATTCTAATAACGAGATGGAAGTAGGAGTGGATTTAGGAGTTAAGGAGGGGTTTCAATTCCTCTTAGGTATTCTAATAACCACCGTAATTTACTACAAGTGTATAATCATCACCAGTTTCAATTCCTCTTAGGTATTCTAATAACCTTTTCAACTTGTATTTTGCTTAGTTTTATTTTGTTAGTTTCAATTCCTCTTAGGTATTCTAATAACTAATATTGCAATACCGCCTATAAATTCATACATTTGTTTCAATTCCTCTTAGGTATTCTAATAACATTTTTTGCCATTTCATATTGCATTATGTAATACTTGTTTCAATTCCTCTTAGGTATTCTAATAACGGCAGTGGTAAGACATTCATGTTGGCAATTTTAGGGTTTCAATTCCTCTTAGGTATTCTAATAACGCAAAAATAATGCTTGACAGTTGTAAAGCAATCTGAGTTTCAATTCCTCTTAGGTATTCTAATAACTGATGGAGATAGTAAACACTACCGACCAGGGGATAGGTTTCAATTCCTCTTAGGTATTCTAATAACAAGGCTACAAGGTGAAACCTGGAAGCAAGGCGACATTGTTTCAATTCCTCTTAGGTATTCTAATAACGAAAATTTTATAATGGTATTAGATGAGCAAGGATATTGTTTCAATTCCTCTTAGGTATTCTAATAACGAACTGTCAGAAGTGTAAGAAGTGTTTTAGTTGTCATGTTTCAATTCCTCTTAGGTATTCTAATAACTAATTTACAAAGGCTTTCCGATTTATTGGAAATGAAGTTTCAATTCCTCTTAGGTATTCTAATAACATAATGGAAAGGATAAAAAGAGATATAGATAAACAATGTTTCAATTCCTCTTAGGTATTCTAATGT
>JAWSUU010000408.1:0-867 GCA_033549325.1 Bacillota bacterium
TTTAAGTTGTGCTTTTTTTACTGATTCTATTGCTTTTATTTGAAATTATCTCTTGACATATTACCAGATTGCTTTCTAAAATTTCTATAAATATATCTACTAATTGAGGATCAAATTGTCTTTTTGAAAATAATTTCAGTTCTTCAACTGCTTCTTCTTTGCTTTTAGCTGCATTGTAGGGTCTTGAAGATGTCATGGCATCATATGCATCAACAATTGAAAGTATTCTTGAAAGTAGTGGTATTTCTTCTCCTTTTAGACCTTGAGGATATCCAGATCCATCCCATCTTTCATGGTGACATAAAATGTATTCTGAAATATGAGCAATGTCAGGTGATGATAAAGCTATTCTATAACCTATTTCAGGATGTTTTTTTATTTCTTCCCATTCATTATCATTTAATTCTTCCTTTTTTATTAATATCTGGTTATCTATTCCAACTTTACCTAAATCATGTAGATTTGCTGATAAAACTAAATCATCTATAGTGTCCTGAGAAAGTCCTACTTTTTCTCCTATTTTTCTAGCATAATAAATTAATCTTTCTGCATGTTCTTCCGTTTCCTGGCTTTTTTCAAACATTGTGGCTTTAATTGAGGAAAGTATAGCATTATGTGAACTTTTACTTTCTAAAATTTTTCTTTTTCTCATAAAGTCTTCCGCTTCAGTAATTGCATCTTCTATATCGATTTTTGTATTTAACTTTGTACAGTATCCTATAGAAATGTTGATGTAATATTTCTTCCCGGATATCTCAATGTTTTTATTCATAAATTCTTCTCTTATGTTTTCAACTATTTTATGAGTTTCTTCTTTTTTCGTATTAGGCATTATAATGGTAAAATCATCTCCGCCGGTCCTTGTGA
>JAWSUU010000409.1:0-828 GCA_033549325.1 Bacillota bacterium
AGAGCAAGACTGTTTCTCAGATAGTAAAAGAAGAAGGTATAAACCGAAATACTGTATATAGCTGGGTTAGAAAAGCAAGAAGGGAAGGTGCATCTAGACTGAAGTAGTTTTAAAAAAGTGATAAGTATGTTTACAATTCTTATCAAAAATCATAAAATTAACTTTAATAGAAAAAAAGTATATTTTCTTGGTTGGAGGGTTTAATTTGAAAATTGCATTCATATCACCATATAAAGAATTGAAAAATTTAGTAGATGAAACATCAAGAGAAATTGGAATAGATGTAGATGTTTTTATTGGTACATTTAAAGATGGTGCTAGTATAGCAAAAAAATTAGAAAAAGAAGGATATAATATAATTATTAGTAGAGGAGCTACGTTTTATAATATCCAAGAAGTTGTTAATATCCCTGTTATTAATTGTGATATAACTTCCTTCGATATAATTTATGCATTATCTGCTGCTGTTAAATATTCCAATAAAATTGGACTTATAATATATGAGAAGGTAGCATTTAATGAAAGTGAAATATCTAAAGCTTTAGGAATAGATTTAATATACAAAACTTCATACAAAAACTTCAGTGAAGCAAAAAAATTAGTTGAGGAAGCGAAAAAAGGTGGAGCAGAAGTTATTATTGGTGGTATAACAAGTGTTAATTATGCAGAAAAGATTGGATTAGAAGGCATTTTAATAAAAAATTCTTCTGAAACAATTAATCATGTTTTAAATAAAGCCAAAGAAATGATTATGGCTACA
Source organism: Bacillota bacterium (assembly GCA_033549325.1). Lineage (GTDB taxonomy): Bacteria > Bacillota > Clostridia > Tissierellales > Dethiosulfatibacteraceae > UBA8670. The sequence goes on from JAWSUU010000409.1 coordinate 761, forward strand.
AGAAAAGAAATGATTGAAAAAGAAAGGTTAAGCCATATTTTAAAATTTTCTCACGAAGGGATTATAGT
>JAWSUU010000410.1:0-755 GCA_033549325.1 Bacillota bacterium
TTATTACAATCACCTTAAAAACCAAATTATGTTTATTTTTATGTTTCAGTCTATAAGTACCCAAGCGTATGAATTTTATTCAGTTATTGATAACATTCCTCAATTGTTTTTTTAAGTAAACCCGGATTAACTTAAAAAAGCCGACTCAGATCATTGATCCAAGTCAGCCAGCTAACCCCTTATTACTCCCCATTACACTCCATCTCCGTTCCATCCATGAATCGGATAATGATTCTCCCTGTCTCATAGACTTTGATGTGGTCCAAGGTTCTTAAGATGAAGTCCGTATCGATTTCTTTAATGTGTTTTGCATCTTCTGTTATATCTGCAAACTGGACAGCTCTGTACTGTTCCAGTGGGTTTCCAAACTCTGCGGTAGTTTCCCACTTCTTTTTAAGCTCTTCTCTATTATCAAGGAGTGTATTCCAGGAAAGGATAAAGGCATCAATCAAAATTACTTCATCAATGTGCCTATTGGTGCAGCCCTGCACCCCTTTGACTTTATAGCGTTCTTGGCATTGCCATACTTTTCTGTAGCTGTTCTTTGACTTCCAGCCTTTTCTTGTGAATGCCTGATTGCAGGTGCCGCAGACTACTTTTCCCGCAAAGAAGTTTCTTTCTGGTTTGTGTGAATAAGAGTTGGTTCCATGTTCTTCGATATATCTGTTTCGCCTATCATATTCAAGTTGGACAGCTTCCCAAATCAAGGGGTCAATAATGGCCTCATGATTTTCTTCGATGTGATACTGCTGAAT
>JAWSUU010000411.1:0-658 GCA_033549325.1 Bacillota bacterium
GCATCTCTAAAACTGTTATCATCACACTTCTTTAATTTTCAACTGTGTTATCTAAATCAAAAAACCTCGAATATGCACTCGAGGCTGCTTGAATATTTGCATATTATCCTGTTTATAATTATAAGATACTTCCAAATATTTATCAATGTAAACCCGGGCTGTGTAAGCTTATCTATACTTATAAAAAGCCGACTCAGATCATCGATCCGAATCAGCTTTTAAACTAGTTCTTTGACTTCTGCATGTCAGACTAGTAGTTTGCTTACGTCTTATATCAAACTCAACCTCAGTGAGTTCAACATCTAAGGCTGTCCCAATCAAATTGAGACAGCCTTTGTGTTAGTTTACATATCGTGATGCGCTTCTCCAGTATATTCCATCATGCCGTTTGGCATAAACATGTAGTCAACTCCAGGAGTCACATCATGAGGATCCATCATACCTGCCATTGGTCCACCATCAAAAGTAAAGGATGTTCTTGCGGTATGCTTCAACCAAACCACTTTGTTAGGATGAAGTTCTCCATTATGTTCCACAGACATTAGTTCATGGTAATGAACATAACCTTTTTTTGCATACATCTCTGCTTTTTCTTTGGACCAGGTGTCAATTATACCGTGAACTATATAAAGCAATTCACCTTCTGGAGCATCGGATG
>JAWSUU010000412.1:0-630 GCA_033549325.1 Bacillota bacterium
TATAAAAACGGACATCTCTGCGTCTAAAAATGCCCGTTCTCTTTCACTGCCTATCTGGGTGTCAAACTGATCAACCAGAATCACTACCTATCTGAAAAGTTACCATCACTGCTTATCTGGGATATTTCCATCACTGCCTATCTGGGATGTTTACCATCACAACCGATCTCGGTGTCAAACTAATCATGGTTATCAGGGTCTCAAAGTGATCATGTATATCAACCAGATTGAGCTCACCCCGTATATAACCCTTATTACTTCTAACGCCTCATATAAGATTCCCAAAATTTACTTATGTAGATGAATAGGTTCTTGGGTAGTTTTGGGGAGAGTTAGGTGTATTTGGTACTCAGTTCGACTATCTAGGGAATTCTTCTAAGATTTAAGCGTTAACTTCTAAACACCTGTGTACATCTTATCATAATAATTTGCATAATCACCAGAAATGATATTCTCAATCCACTTAGTATTCTCAAGATACCACTGAATTGTTTCTTTCATTCCTTGTTCAAACGTATATGATGGCTCCCAGCCAAGTTCAGTCGTGATTTTGGTGTTGTCGATTGCATACCTTCTATCATGACCTGGTCTGTCTTTCACATATTTAATAAGATCATCTGATTTGCCTAG
>JAWSUU010000413.1:0-622 GCA_033549325.1 Bacillota bacterium
GAATTCAGTTATAGTTCGAACAAATATCTATGGCTTCCATAAGCCGATTGGTAATTCATTGTTTGAGTGGGCTTATGGTAACATAAAGAATGGAAATAATATTAATGGCTTTAATGATGTATTTTTTAACCCTGTCTATACAAAACAGTTAGCTATAGGAATACAAAAGATATCACCAACCGATTTTTCTGGAGTTATAAATATTGGATGTGAAGAGAATATTTCTAAATACGAATTGTTAATTAAATTTGCAAAAGTTTTTAATATTGATAATCGCTTAATCAAACCTGTATCTGTAGACAATGGCATATTAGAAGCCAAACGTCCAAAAAATACAACCTTAGATTTAAAAAAAATGAAAAAAGTGTTAGGAATTTCCTTTTCTTTGGATTCTGGTGTAAATGAACTTTATCTAGATTATTCTAGCTTAATTGGAGGTTAATTGAAATATATGTTTAAAGATAAGACTTTATTAATAACAGGTGGAACAGGTTCCTTTGGAGAAACAGTTTTGAGACGTTTTTTGAATACAGATATTGGTGAGATAAGAATTTTTTCTAGAGATGAAAAAAAACAAGATGATTTGAGGCATCGTTTGAAAACGGATATGATTAAGTATTAT
>JAWSUU010000414.1:0-509 GCA_033549325.1 Bacillota bacterium
CCCCGGGTATGGCTCCGCATACCCTATTTTATTCAGGTATGGGTACTGCGACATGACTCGCAGTGGGTTGCCCCATTCGGAAATCCACGGATCGAAGCCTGCTTGCGGCTCCCCGTGGCTTATCGTAGCTCGCTACGTCCTTCTTCGCCCTCTGGCACCAAGGCATTCACCGTATGCCCTTTGTAACTTGACCTTGTTCCGGCTTCTCATAAGCTCGCTTATGGGAAGCCTGGGTCGTGATGCGGGTCTTTAAAACCACATCACGGGTCTTGTGAAGATGCTTTTGCGTTTGCCAAAGCAAACGTAAAAGATATACTCTTTACTTTCGCTGTGCAGTTTTCAAAGAACAGTTATTGAAATGGTGGGCCTAGGTGGACTCGAACCACCGACCTCACGCTTATCAGGCGTGCGCTCTAACCAGCTGAGCTATAGGCCCAATATTCTAGATGTCGGAAGTCGGACATCAGACTAGTTGGAATCGGCGACTCGCCGATTCTTTAGAATCTGAC